>CALLVY010000883.1 GCA_938015925.1 uncultured Saprospiraceae bacterium | reverse complement strand
CATGAACCTCCGTTGTCGGTTTGAGAGGAAGTCTTCAAAGAACTTAGAAACTAAGAAATATTTTTTTTAGCCCGCTCCGTAAAATCAGGACTTTGATTAGACTTTATTCTAAAATGGTTTTATGAGCTAAAAAGGCAGGATTTTATTTCTAGTCGAGAAGTGCCCGGAGCCTAATAGCCGTAGCTATTATGGCGAGGACACGACGAAGGATAGGAATAAAAGACTAGTTTTTAGCCATACTAAATTATTTAGAATAAAGTCTATTTTACGGAGCTTTTTTTTGTAGCATTTAACTCGTAGAACAAGCTTAGAAAACTCAAGTGCCCCTTTGATTTTAATTTCCTATCTTCGGAGTTAATATCAATTCGATTATGAAAACCTAAGGCTTGCGATATTTATATATTGGCTTTGTTTGTGGTGATCTAAATTTGAAGTTTATTATTCTAATTTTTTATAAAAACCAAAAGATGAAATTCTATTCTAAAATTATTATTGCTGTACTTTTTATTTCGACCCTTTATTCCTTTAATGCTTCGATTGTACCGGATAGCAAAGTAGGATATATGGACCTTTCCTTTTTTGAGGATTTACCGGAGTATAAATCAGTCAATGCGGAGATAGAAAGGTTTGGTAAGAAAGAAACTCTAAAGCTAGAAAATAAAATGAACGAATACCTTGTCTTCAAAGAGAAACTCGAGCGGACGGAAGGGGAATATACTGCCACAGAATTGGGGGTGAAATTTGCAGCCCTGGAAGCAATGGGAAATGATATCATGGAAAAGGAAACAGAATTCCAAGCATTGATAATAGCAAAAGAAGAAACCTTGTTACAACGTATTTTAAATAGGGTTGCTGCTGAGGCGGAAAGTATTGCTGATGAAAAGGGATATACCTTGCTATTGGATCTCGAGGGAAATGTTCTTTATGGCCATAAGGATCATGATTTGACAACGGCGCTGAAAATAAAATTGGGAATGTAAAGTTCGCTTCCGATTTTCAAAGAACCGCTGATAAAAGGTCTTCTCCTATTCAATCCTAGTTCTCCTAAAGAAAGCTCTAAAAATAAGGAAATCCCTTTTTTTAGAGTTTTTTTTTGACCTTTTCCAACCTTTTAGAAAACCCGTTGCACTATAGTACTGTAATCTGAATTGATTCGAAGCAAAACAAAGGAAAAACGCTTCTTTATCCTTACTTTTAATAGATCGAACGAATTTTAAAAACGTGACTTTAAACCAGCTTATTACCAAATGTCTGCAAAACGATCGCAACGCTCAGAGAGCGCTGTACGAAAGATATAAGGATAACCTGTTTACCGTTGCCTACCGAATTTGTGGAGATTTTGACCTTTCTCATGATTTGTTACAAGAGACTTTTATTGCTGCTTTCAAAGGATTATCAAAGTTGAACGAACCCGATTATTTTTATAGTTGGATCAGGAAAATTTTGATTCGGAAAACCTATGCCACTTTGAAAAGTAGAAAAAGAACAGAGGATATTGACGCACTGGAACGGGTCGTGTTTAGAGAAACTTCCAGGCTGGATATCGAGTATATCGAACAAGCCATTCAGCAATTGCCCTTTAAAAGTCGAACGGTGTTTATCATGGCAACTGTCGAAGGTTTTTCTCATAAAGACATTAGTGAAGCTTTGGATATCAGTGTGGGGACTTCGAAGTCTCAATTGAATTTTGCCAAAGAAAAATTGAAATCCATTTTAAGTCCATACCTAGCCGAATAATGATGGAAAAGAAAACATTTAAGGACCTAATAGAGATGCTCCAAGAGCAGCAACATGTCGCTCCGGCAGGGTGGGATGAGATTGCAGAAGAATTGGATTTTGCGGATAATTTTTCCGATCTAAAAACCTATAAGGTAGAAAAAGATTTGTGGTCTGGAATTGAAGAGGCCTTGGTGGAAGAACCCATTGTCGCGAAACCAAAATTTAAAATTCATCACCTTGTTTTGCGTTATGCAGCGATAGGATTATTACTGATCGGATTGACTTTTGTTTTGCTGCCAAAGGAACGGGAAGAATCTTTTGCTTATCGTTCGGAAGTGGAATATGGGTCGACAAGAATAAGTGAAACAGAAAGTGACGATGCTTCTTTTGATAATGGAAAAGACTTTATTTCTGAAAATAGTTTCCTCTACAGTGAAAGTAAATTGAAAGAATATCAAGTACAATTAGAAGATTTGGAAATGGCGATTGCCGATGTTGCTCAAATGCAAGAACAATATGGAACAGATACCGACGGACTGAAATTATTAGCGAAGATGGAAAGGCAAAAGGCCACATTAATTAAATCAATGATCAATAAACCGTAATGATAAAAAAGCTATTCCTTTTCTTTGTTGGGCTCTTGCTAAGCGGTTATGGTTTTGCACAAACTAGAACCTTTAAAGAGATAAAGACTTTGGAAAAACAGATTCCCTTCAAAACCGGAGAGCGTTTGTTTATCCAAGGAGAACGAACCTTTATGACGATCAAATCTTGGGATAAGGATTTTATCCAAGCCAAGGTAGAAGTGATTTCCAGGTTTACAAATCAAGAAGTAGCGCGAGCTGATTTGGAAAAAATCAACGTGCTTTTTGACAAGAAAGGAAAAACCCATACTTATAGCAATGCCATTCAACTCGCTAGTCCAATCGAAAAACCACGATCTAATCTTAAAGTAGAATTAATCCTTTTTGTTCCCAGCTCTGCCGCCTTTGAAATTGTCAACCATTTTGGAAAAATAGAAATTGTTGGCAATTTTAAAAACCTAAAGATTTCCAGCGAATTTTCGAATATTAATATTTCCAATTTCGATGGAAATGCAGAGATCACTACCAAATATGGAGATACAGATATTCAAGATTCCAAAGGCGATTTTAAAGTCAAAGCAGATCGATCCAATCTGGCGCTCAACGAAGTTTACGGCATCCTGGCCGCCAATATGAAATACGGAGAACTAGAAGTTTTTTATAGCGAAGAAGCCAGCAACTACAGTATTGATGCAAAATATTCTCCCATAAAATTACACATCCCACTAGGACTAAAATCGGATTTAAATCTCGAATGCGTCCAATGCGATATTGTATCCAATAATGACAAAAAAGTTTCGAACAAAAGAAAGAACGAAGATATAGTGGAAGCCAAGGTAAATCCACAAGGAGCAAGTTCTGGAGGTACCATCCGGTCAGAAGTGGAGGATATCGTTCTCGTTTTCGAAGCAAATAAATAATCCGAACAAAACAAGTATCATGAAGAAGCCCGTTTATTCCCTATTCTTTTTTCTAGCTTGGACCCTCCCTGTTTTTAGCCAAATTTCCCAAGGAGCTTTGCCGGATTCAGTGATCTACCTGACACCCGTGGAAGAAGCATTTATGATCGACAAAGAAACCAAATCTTTGTTTAAAATTTATCCTTTTGGAAGTTCTTTGGTAAATGTAGCGACGAAACAAACTTTGTCCTTTGCTTTTGAGAAAAAGGTTTCAAATGGGCTTTCTTTTTCCTTGTTGGCTAATTTTCCTCAGTCAGCTAGAATAAGAGATTTTAACGGTCAATTGGAGAAAGGGCTCCATTGGCGAGGAGGTTTAGAACTTCGGTATTACTATAAAATGCCTGGTTTAATCAAGAAAAATAAACAAGCCAATAATCTCTCTGGAAATTACTTTGGGGCAAAATACGAGAGAAATTGGTCTTCGGGAAAGGGCGTTTATGTTTTCGGGAATAGCAATTATTACAATATTGCTTACGGTATCCAGAAAAGATTTTTGAATCGAGGATTTCTTGATTTTTCTGTTAGACTTGGGAATAACCAATTGTATGAATCTGTTCAAAGGGCTACTGGTACGCAGCTTGAGATTCGAAACTATTTTTACCTTTCTGCAGGAATAAAAGCAGGACTCGCTTTAGGTAAAAACTATAAGATGAGCGATGATTTGGTTTGTCCGATTTTTAAATGTTATTCCAATAGAAAATCCGCTTTTAAAATTAATGTACTTAGGACTTGGTCTATAGGGAGAAGAGACAGTTTTGTTGGAGGAAATACTTGGCATATCTCTGTAAATCCGAATATTAGTTATGAAATAAAAGTTGCTAATTCTCCGCTGTCATTTGATCAAGATTTGGAAGTCAGTTTATATTTTTCTAATTCTAGAACGAATACACCTGACTTTGGCCTTCGTTATTACAACCTGAGGTATCATGCAGGGTTTAGATTCTATCACGGTATGAGGAATAGAATAAACAAAGGACAATCAGGAAATAACCTTTCTGGCCTTTATTCTTTTGCCCGAGCTAAATTAGAACGGTCTACTTCATGGCGGTTTGAAAAAAATCTAGATACAGGGCTTTACCATTTAGTAGAGTTCATCACTAAAGAAGTTGAAGCGCAAATAGGAATTGGCTACCAAAAAGAAGTTTTAGAAAGACTCTATTTCGACCTGGGCATCGGTGCAACAAAAGATATAAAGCTAAGTTTAAATAGACCCTTGCAAGGGGTCCAGGTGATTTCTTACATCAAAGTTGGCTTGATGTTTTAGCAGACCAATCTGTTTGTGTCTCCAAAAGAATTACTAAAACTTAAGTTAGCTACCCTTAGGACTAAAATCAGATTTAAATCTCGAATGCGTCCAATGCGATATTGTATCCAATAATGACAAAAAAGTTTCGAACAAAAGAAAGAACGAAGATGTAGTGGAAGCGAAAGTCAATGGAAAAGGAGCAAGTTT
Source organism: uncultured Saprospiraceae bacterium (assembly GCA_938015925.1). Taxonomy (GTDB): domain Bacteria; phylum Bacteroidota; class Bacteroidia; order Chitinophagales; family Saprospiraceae; genus CALLVY01. Next base: position 5,157 of record CALLVY010000883.1, on the reverse strand, counting down.
TGGCGGAGCCATCCAGTCAGAAGGAGAGGATATCATTCTCGTTTTCGAAGCAAATAAATAATCCTAGTAAAACAAATATCATGAAAAAATCAATTTACACGCTATTCTTTTTTCTAGTTTGGACGCTCCCTGTGTTTAGCCAAATTTCCCAAGGAGCTTTGCCGGACTCCGTGATCTACCTGACGCCAGCGGAAGAAGCCTTTATGATCGATAAAGAGACTAAATCTTTGTTTAAAGTTTTTTCCCAAGAAACTTCAGTGGAAAATATAGGGACAAAACAAAACTTATTCATTGCTTTTGAGAGAAAGATATCAAATGCCCTTTCTGTTTCCTTATTGACTCGTTCTCCTCAGAGGACTAGCCTAACTTATCCTAACGGTGAATCGATAGATAGACTCTTTTGGCAAGGAGGTTTAGAACTTCGATATTACTATAAAATGCCTGGTTTAATCAAGAAAAAACAACAAGCTAATAATCTCTCTAGTAATTACATCGGTGCAAAATACGAGAGAAGCTGGTCTTCGGGAAAGGGCGAAGCACTTTTTGGAGATGGAGATTATTATAATATTGTTTATGGGATACAGAAAAGATTTTTAAATCGAGGCTTTGTTGATTTTTCCGTTAGACTTGGGAATAAGCAATTGTATGAAACTGTTCAACGAATTAGTGGCCCTCAAATTGAAACTCGAAACAATTTTTACCTCTCTGTTGGAATAATAGCAGGACTCGCTTTAGGTAAAAATTATAAGTTGAGCGATGATTTGGTTTGCCCCGTTTTTAAATGTTATTCCAATAGAAAATTCGCTTTTAAAATTAATTTACTTAGGACTTGGTCTCTAGGAAAAAGAGACAATTATTCTATAGCAGATACTTGGACGGCTTCTGTAAGTCCGAATATTAGTTATGAAATAAAACTAGCTAATTCTCCGCTTTCCTTTGATCAAGATTTGGAACTTGGTTTAGATTTTTCAAATACTAGATCGGAGAAACTTGACTTTGGACTCCGTTCTTATGTTCTTAGATATTATGCAGGCTTTAGGTTTTATCACGGCATGAAGAATAGAATAAGTAAAGGACAATCAGGAAATAATCTTTCTGGCCTTTATTCTTTTGGCCGCGCCAAATTAGAACAGGTCGCTTTTTTACGGTTTGAAGAAAATCCAGATACAGGACTTGACCAATTAGTAAAGTACATCTATAAAGAAGTTGAAGCGCAAATAGGAATCGGTTACCAAAAGGAAGTGCTAGAAAGACTCTATTTTGACCTGGGCATCGGTGCAGCAAAAGATATAAAGCTAAATTTAAACAGAGACTTGCTGGGTGTCCAGGTGATTTCTTACATCAAAGTTGGCTTGATGTTTTAGCAGGTCAATCTATTTTTACCTCCAAGAGAAAGAATAAAACTAGAACTACAAATCACGTACAATGAGCAAAGTAATATCTGCTGTAATTATTTTATTGATCCTAAGCACGCCCATTTTTAGTCAAGGTTACCAAAATGTATTAAAAGACGCTGTGAGCTACCTGACTCCAGAAGAAGAGGCCTTTATGATCGACAAGAAGTCGACCTATTTATTTAAGCTTTATCCTTATTCAAGTTCTTTGGCCAATGTAGTCAATCGACAAGGTCTGTCCTTTGCTTTTGAAAAGAAACTGTTGAAAGCATTTTCTGTTTCCTTACTCGCAGATTTTCCTCAAGCTATTGATTGGCAAAGCCCGCTTAAAAGTAAGGTGAGTGAAAGTACCTTTTTCCGGGGAGGAATAGAACTTCGGTATTACTATAAGATGGCTTCTCTCCTTGAAAAAGGAAAACAAGCCAATAACCTGTCGAGTAATTACTTTGGAGTGAAATTAGAAAGAGGTTGGTTTATAGGGGAGACTAGTATTCCTACTCAATAAACTCATTTTTACCATATTTCCTATGGCATCCAAAAGCGATTTCTCAATAAAGGCTTTGTGGATTTTTCCGTTAATCTCGGAAGTGCACGATACCTTAGAGCTAATACCACTCGTTTGGGAAACTTCTTAGATTATGAAAATCATTTCTTTCTCTCCGCAGGAATTAGAGCAGGAGTTGCCTTTGGTAAGAATTATGAGTTGAGTGATAATTTAGTTTGCCCGATTTTTAAATGCTATACCGATAGGAAATCAGCTTTGAAAATCAATATGGTAAAATTATGGTCTGTTGGTTTTTCTGATTTTTTAGCTGGTGGGAATCGAAATCAACTCTATATTAATTTAAGTCCCAATGTCAGTTATGAAATCAAATTAGCTAAATCTCCTTTATCTTTTGAGCAGGATTTAGATATGCATCTTTATTTGTCTGGCAATAGGACCTTAGTTGATTCTGGCTTTGGACTCAATACTTATAATATAAAATACCATGCAGGATTTAGATACTATAATGGAATGAGAAAACGAATAAGAAAAGGTCAATCTGGGAATAATCTGTCGGGTGCTTATTCTTTTGCTAGAGTAAGATTAGAACAATATTCTAGCTTGGATTTTGTTCAGGATCTTCAAACGGACATTTATCTTCTTCAAAGAAATATTAATAAAGGAGTGGCCTTGCAGGCTGGTATCGGTTACCAAAAAGCAGTTTTGGAAAGACTTTACTTTGATGTAGGAATGGGCGCAAGAAAAGATATAAAGCTAAACTTAAACAGAGCCTTGGCAGGCATTCGCTTAGATATTTATACCAAAGTTGGATGGATGTTTTAAGCGAGCAGGTCTACGACACAGGCCTCCCGTTTACACTAAAATAAAATTCTAAAGCTAGTAAGGTTTACGAAACTCAGAGCGCCGATTCAAGTGGCGCTCTTTTTTTTTTTTGAAAAAATAAAAAATGTCAAAACCCGGTGAATGCTACCGCATTCCATCCGAAAGAGGTCCTTTGGGATCTGGCCACTATAACCTCATCCACTTCCCCCAAAAGCAATCTAATCCAATTTTCCTTTCCTAATAGTTGCAAAAATTAAATATAATATAAGCCCAACTTGCAATTTATCCCAAGCCACATCCCACTATTTTTGTTGCAGACAAAAGGTCAAACAGACCAAGCAAACCAATTTATTTCAAAAAAAACTAAAACAATGAAAAACGCAACTTTACTTCTTTTACTCTTACTCGCTTTCCAAACCACTAGTTCTGCTCAAGCTTTTGAATGGGCCAAAGGCATGATTGGGTCTAGCTCTGTTGATGGAAAACATTTGGCCGTAGATGCTGCGGGAGCTATTTATTCCTCAGGAAGTTTTTATGAGACCTGTGATTTTGATGGATTAGAATTGACTTCTAATGGAAGTAGCGATGTGTTTATTCAAAAATTAAATAACAAAGGAGAACAGCTTTGGATCAAAAGTTTTGGAGGAGCGGGAGATAATGCTGTACATGGTATGGCAACAGATGAAAATGGAAATGTTTATATCGTCGGATATTTTAGAGGGGACACCGATTTTGATCCAAATGAAGGGGTTCAGGAAATCGATGCTAAAGGCACTGATTCTTATATTCTAAAGTTGGATGGAGCAGGAAATTTCCTTTGGGTAAAAACCATTGGGAATGGAGAATTGGTACATATCTTTGACATCGCTTTGGATCAGACTGGTGCGATTATAGTAACAGGAAGTTTTGAAGAAACGGTCGATTTTGATCCGGGTGCGGGTGTTTTTGAACTCAGCGCAGAAGGAACAACTGATGCTTACTTAATGAAGTTAGACCCCGCGGGTGAATTTATGTGGGCAGGAAGCATGAGCAGCGATAGTTATCTTGTTGGGATCACTCTGGATGTAGATGTCGATAATAATATTTATACCAGCGGACGTTATTCTGGAACAGTCGATTTCGATCCAACGGACAACGTTTTTGAATTGACGGCAGTGGATAATAGTTACCTCTTTATTCAGAAATTAGACCAAGATGGCCAATTTGTTTGGACCAAAAGTTTAAATCCAAAGACTCCCAATATACGCTTATCGATTGAAGTGGATTTAGCTGGAAATGTATTTTTAGGAGGATATTTTAATTATAATGTAGACTTTGATCCTGGTGAGGAAGTGACGGAGCTTACTTGTGATGGGATCTTAGATCTGTTTGTACTTAAGCTAGATACCGATGGAGCCTTTGTTTGGGTAAAGGCGATTCAAGGTTTGGGGCTTATTGGAATTAAGGATATGATCATTGATGATTTAGGCAATTTATTCTTTACCGGCTTCTTTGAAGGTACCTACGATTTTGATCCTGGTGAGGAAGTATTTGAAAAAACTAGTGAAGTACAAAATAATTTTTTCGTTCAAAAAATGGATAAGGATGGACAGCTGGATTGGGTTAGAACTTTGGGAAGTGCAGCCGGAGGAGCTAGTGGAAAAGGGATCGCACTTGGTCCAAAAGATGAAGTATATGTAACCGGGCTATTTACCGGGCAAGTTGATTTTGATCCAGGAGAAAAAGAATTTAAAATGAACTCAGGAGGTATATTTGATGGCTTTGTTTTAAAATTAAGTAAAAATGGAACAGTCGCTACTCAGAACCTAAGTTTACCCGCTGCCAGCCTTTTCCCCAATCCCAATAATGGTCATTTCCAAATCGCTTTACCCCAAAATGCCATAAGTGCAAAAATCAATATCCTGGATGCTCTTGGCAAAATGGTTTACCAAAATCAATTAAATGATGCGGTGAATCAAGTGGACTTAGCGCATTTATCATCTGGGCTCTACTTTCTGAATATGAGCTTAGCTAGCGGAGAAAGGTATCATGCGAAATTGATGCTACAAAAATAAGTTACACTAAGCCAGGGCGCCGCTTCAAGTGGAATGTCATTAACTCAGGAAGTACACTACTTTTTTAATTTCATTTAGAAGGAATAAGTTATGGGTGACCCAGGAAGCCGCTTTGAGCGGCATCCTGGGTTTTCAACAAGAAAAAACGCTTAAGTTGATACCATTCCGCTTCAAGTGGCACCCTGGCTTAAAACTAAAATCAAAAAAAATGGAAAAGCAATACTTTTTTTGATGTTCTTTTTATCCGCCCGCAAAAAAGAGAAGAGCGCTGCTGTGTCAGGATATGATATCTAAACTAAAATGCTTCGCTACTACCCGCAGGTAGTACACCGATCTACAGCAAAGGCCTCCTGGCCTTCAGTGCAGAGGCCCACCCAAAACA
>CALLVY010000882.1 GCA_938015925.1 uncultured Saprospiraceae bacterium | reverse complement strand
CAGAAGTTATAGATGCGGCATTTGATTTATTCCCTAATCCTAGTAATGGGCTGGTTAATATTTCTGGTTTTCTGGAGGAATCGGCGGATTTGCATTTCCAATTATTTGACATCAGTGGAAAGTTAGTGGACAGCTGGAAAGAAGCAACCAATGCCGGAACTTATTCTTATCAAAAGAATTTTGCACTATTAGACACAGGGATTTACCTGATGTCTATCCAGAATAAAAATGGAAATACCATCGGTTCCCGACAATTTGAAATCATTCGCTAAGCACTACTTTTAGTGAAAAAATAAAGATAAAATATGGTCAGTCAAACCCGACTAAACGATGCATTTGGTGAACTCATATACGCAGTAGCCATTGCGGACGGAATCATTCAGGAGAAAGAAAAAGAAACACTCAAGGAGTTTCTGGAAAAACATCCCTGGGGGAAAGAAGTCCAATGGTCTTTTGATTATGAGCTAAAAAAAGGCAATGCATTGATGGATACTTTTGAAAAAGCTTTGGATACCTTAAAGGAGAATGGCCCGCATAAAGATTACAACCATTTGGTAGAAATACTAGAGGCGGTTGCAGGAGCTTCCGATGGCTTCCAACGCAAGGAAGGACAAATCATTAGTACGCTTCACAAGTCTTTGCGCGCTCACTTTCTGGAGTATATGGACCTTCATAAATTATTGGTCTGAGGCGAATTTGACTAATACGCTTTAAAAACTTAAGCAGATAGCCCAAAACAAATTTCAATGTTTTGGGCTATTTTTTTTTTAAATTTTTCCTAAAATTATCCGCTCCTAAAAAACAGGCATCCCTCCTATTTTTCATCTAAACTTTTACTCCTCACCGACTTATACTTTAAGCATTTCAAAATATAAAAAATCCGCTTTTTAAGCGTTCCAAAAAAATGTCTCACAAAAGACTTTTGGGTTAATTTTTGCCTTATCAATAGCAATCCCCTCTCTTTGATTTTAAACCCAATACCCGATAAATCTATCGATTATGAGAGTGCCCATACAACTTTCCCTGATTTCAGGACTTCTCTTTTTTTTCTCTGCTTGTCAGAAAGAACAAGTAAATGATTCTTTTGCCTCACTAGACCATCAACTTCAAACTTTACTCGATGAAGCCAGTGGCAATAAAGGAATTCAACATTATATCTTTCCTTCCAGTAATGACTTTTCCTCCATCCCACAAGACCCATTAAATCCATTAAGCGTTGAAAAAGTAGAACTAGGCAAAATGCTTTACCACGAAACGGGTTTGGCCATTTCTCCTAAAATGGATATTGGCAAAGGAACCTACTCTTGCGCCAGTTGCCACCACGCAAACGCAGGTTTTCAAGCAGGTCGCTTTCAAGGGATCTCTGATGGAGGAATTGGCTTTGGACAAGAAGGTGCCAACCGGATAAAAAACCCAGCTTATAAAGCAGAAGATCTGGATGTACAACCCATTCGAACGCCTACTACACTCAATGTCGCTTACCAAGCCAATATGCTTTGGAATGGGCAATTTGGTGCTACCGGAGCAAATGTCAATACAGAATATGCCTGGAAAGAAGGGACACCTATTGAAACCAATTTCCTGGGATTTGAAGGCGTAGAAATCCAGGCCATTGCGGGATTAAAAGTACACCGGATGGGTATCGATTCTACCTTGATCAACAATACAGATTATCAAAGAATGTTTGCTGCTGCATTTGGTAACCTTCCTGAATCGGAAAGATTTACCAACGAAACAATGGGGCAAGCGATCGCCGCCTATGAGCGAACTTTATTGGCCAATGAAGCACCTTTCCAACGCTGGTTACAAGGAGACGAAACAGCAATGTCTGATCCGCAAAAACAAGGAGCACTTCTATTTTTTGGAAAAGCTGAATGTAGTAATTGCCACAATGGCCCTGCTTTGAACAATCTTGATTTCCATGCCTTGGGAATGGCGGATTTAGTAGATTATCCCGGTCAGACTTTTATGACAAAGGAGGAGGATCCAACCAATTTGGGAAGAGCTAGTTTTACGGGAGAAGAAGCCGATAATTATAAATTTAAAACGCCTCAATTGTACAATTTAAAGGACTCTCCTTTTCTTGGCCATGGAGGTAATTTTAGAACAATTAGAAGTGTGGTCGCGTATAAAAATGAGGCTCAGGCAGAAAACGCTAAAGTCCCTATAAGTAATTTGGACCCTGCTTTTAAACCACTGAATTTGAGTGATGCAGAAATCAATGATCTTACTGCATTTATCAGCAATGCACTTTATGATCCCAATCTTCGCAGATACCTCCCCGACCACCTGCCTTCAAACAATTGTTTCCCGGTAAATGATTCGCAGTCGCAGTTGGATTTGGGTTGTAAATAAAAAACATAATTCGCATAAAAAAGGTAGAGCCTGTTGGGAAAAAAATTCCCAACAGGCTCTTTTATTTTCTACAAAAACGAGTTACTTTATCAAGCAAAATTGTGCTTGCTCGACAAAATTTATCTCTTCACGATTTTATATTGGAAGGCCGCTGATGCTCCAGTAACTTGCAGCACATACAGACCACTTGCCAATTCCGCCAAGTTCATTTCTGCTTGAACCAATCCACTCTGGATTCCCAATTGCTGACTTTGTAAGAGTCGACCTTGTAGATCATAAAGACGCAGTTCTAATGCTTCGCGGTTCTCTATTGCAAAACTAATTTGCAATCTATCTTCCACTGGATTAGGAGCGATGAGCAATCCTTGAACCGATAAATCTTCAGTACTAGTAGTTAGACAATTGTGGGCTGGATCAAAGATCACATCATTGCTGTAACTGCTGCTACATCCTGTATCGGTATCGGTCAAAACCAAGGAGTAATTGCCGGGAGTATCAATACACAGCGTATTGGTATTCTCTCCAATCAATTCGACGCCATTATAATACCACACCAAAGTAAAGTTGTTAGGGATGACGATGGAAGGTTCTAAGCTTAATACATTTTCATTATTTTCAAAAACAGGTTCGGCTGGGTTTTCCCAAACGGTGATTTGGACCTCTCCGGAACTGGTGCTACATCCAACAGCATTGGTATAAGCGACGGTATAAATCCCAGAAGTAAGAACCACTAAGGTACTTTCGGTTTCTCCGGCTATTTCCAGATCATTTTGGAACCATTGATTGTTGTCAGTGTAAGTCGACATTAGAATAGCCTCTTCCTCATCGCAAAATTCAACCCCATTATCAGAAGAAATTCCAGGTGCATCTGGTGCTTCTAAAAGTGTAAAGGCGATTTCTTCAGAAAAACTAATACAACCAAATTCATTGTAATGACCAATGGAATAAACACCAGATTCTAAAACTTCTAAACCTTGTTCCGTTTCGCCATCCAGCTCAACACCATCTTTGTACCATTGAATATTTTCGTTAATCGAAGAAGCGTAAACTACGCGAACACCCGGACATCCTGCGGTATCGGTAGCCACAATCCCAGGAACTTCTGGTTGAGGAAAAACAGTGATGGTATCTGTAGTCGTCACTGTCGTAACAGGATGCAGAATTTCCATTTCTATTTTCCAATTTTCTCCTTCGTAGATCCCATTAAAAGTTGGATCAAATAAATGTAAGACACATTGATCATCCGCACCATTGATACCACTATCTTCATCCACTACTTCTAAGATATAATTTCCTCCTGCTTCTAATTCAACATTGGTGTCAAAATAAACGGGAGGATAGAGATTCAATTGTTTTTCTGAGGAATACAATAAAACGCCTAGATCCGTATAAACTTTGACTACAAAATCCGGAGCAGCATTCGGCCAATCATTGCAATCACTTTCCAATACATTTACTTTCGTTAAAAAATAACCAATGGTATCGATGCTTGCGGTATAGTTAACATAATAAGTACCTGGCTGATCATATATTTGATTGTCAGGACTTTCTTCGTTCGAAATAGTTCCATTTCCAAAATCCCAGGTATAGGTAAATCCAGGCCTGTTATTGCTAGGTACATTATTGATAAAAGAAACTTCTACTGCTCCACAACCTTCAAAATTAGACATGGTAAATCCATCATTGATCGTCACTGCTGGTGCGACATACATGTCTACGAAGAAAGAAGATTCTCGCTCGATCACTGCAATAGTCGCCAATAGTTTTACTTCAATCGTATACCAACCCGTTTGCAGTGGTGTTCCACAAATCTTGATACAGCCATCGGTTTGAACAGCAGGTAGGTATTCCGACTGATTGGCTTCCCAGTCCAAACCCGGAGGTAGGTTTTTAACGCCAATAATATTAAACTTATCAATGGTAATTCCAGCGGGGATAGTTGGGTCGTTTACACTAACCGGTGTCGTTGTTTTGGGAAGGCGAAAGCTGACATCATTCTGGTAAAACAAATTACTTTGTCCGTCTGGAACTTCTTCCAAAAAGATGGCATCTTCTGCTAGGCTATCAGGCAGAGAGACTAAACAACCAGGGCATTGAGCGGCGATAGAAGTTGCATTAAAGGACAAGAAAAAAAGGAGAAAAGCAGGGAGTAAAAAGTTTTTCAACATAAGAATCTGGTTTTTGAAAATTAAAAAAACGAGTTCTTTGGCCTCTGGATAAATCAGAGCACCAAAAACTTAGACCTAGACTGATCCTAAGATAGTCATGGGTGTTTCGGAACAGATTCACGGAAAAGAAATCCTTGGATTTGGAGTGTGTAGATACGGGAGAAGAACGAAAATATTGAAAAAACACCCAAAACCAAAAGTTTTGGGTGTTTTTTCAAGTAAAAGAGTTTAGCGATTAATCATCATTTTGCCAGTAAGCTGGCCCAATTCATTGCTAATCGTATAAAAGTAAATGCCTTCAGAAAGCAGACTTCCATCATAGGAAACTTGGTTTTTACCGGTGGTAATATTTACCTTTTCACTATGTTCGATAGCGCCTAGCATATTGACAACTTGGAAATTGAAATCTCCGCTAAGGTCAGAGTCGATTTCAATAGTAGTATAATCAGAAAATGGATTAGGATTGTTGGCAATCCGCATGGCATTAGATAAGAGATTTTCTGTAGCTACGCCACTACACATCACCTCTGTCAAATCTCTTACATAAAGAAAATAGCCACCACCATTTGCATTAAGCAAAACCGTTAAGTCTACATCAAATCCTACATTGGCGGTACCAGTGATTCCCAGCATATAATTTTTTGCAGTAACGGTATCCTCGGGAATTCCATAAATCTGGATACAGGCTACGGAATCTAAAGGAGTAAAAATACAAGGGTCCGTAAGGATCGTTGGAGCAGGGGTACAAGCATAGTTCATTCCAGCTGGAAGATTTGTAACTCCTGTGATTTTGATGTTAAACAAAGGCAGGGTTGTTCCATTAATTGGAACTGATGCTGGGATTACGATATTCAAATCGGTTTCATAATAAACCCCAATACAGGTCGTATCCTCAAAACCTCCCATCATGGTCATCGTATCATAAGGAGCAGGGAATAAGACCCCTAAACCTACTACAGAATCCACTAAGGTTTTATCAGGTATACAAAATTGAGCGGAAGATTGAGAGATTGAAAATCCCGTAATAAATAAGCAAAGGAGTAATAATTTTTTCATGAACTGATATTTGAATATTAATAAATTCTTGTTGAGTTGTTTGTAAGAGATAAGGACAAATTTG
>CALLVY010000881.1 GCA_938015925.1 uncultured Saprospiraceae bacterium | reverse complement strand
ATAAATCCGACGTTTTTTATGTAAATAAACTCTAATAAAGACCTAAGGACTTGAAAAGGAGTAGTATATGCAAATGCTGTCTGCCAGCAAAGGCCGACTCAAAAGAGGATTTTATTTTTTAAACAATACGAGGCAAGATTTAATAGGATTATTTTTTGTTCATGTAAATTTTCCATTTTGAAGACAAAGACATTAAAGGCGGATAAGGTCAATGTGATTACGCTTGGGTGTTCCAAAAACATCGTTGATTCAGAGAATATCATCACTCAATTGCGAGGAAATGATTATGAAGTAACACACGAAGCTGAAGAAGATGATGCTAATATTGTGATCATCAATACCTGTGGATTTATTGATCTGGCCAAAGAGGAGTCGGTCAATACGATTTTGGAATATGCGGAAGTGAAAAAAGAGGGCAGAATCGAAAAATTGTATGTCACGGGTTGTTTGTCTCAGCGTTATAAAGATGACTTAGAGGAAGAAATCCCCGAAGTAGATGCCTATTTTGGAACATTGGAATTGCCTGCTTTGCTCGAAAAATTTGGTGCCGATTACCAGCACGAATTATTGGGCCAAAGAAAGATCACGACTCCTCAACATTTTGCCTACCTCAAAATCTCAGAAGGTTGTAATCGAACTTGTTCTTTTTGTGCGATTCCATTGATGCGTGGAGGGCATGTCTCGCGACCAATAGAAGAATTGGTAAAAGAAGCAGAAAATCTGGCGAAACGAGGCGTAAAAGAATTGATGTTGATCGCCCAGGAATTGACTTATTATGGTTTGGACTTGTATAAAAAGAGAGAATTGCCCAAACTCCTGCATGCTTTGGCGGATGTAGAAGGTATCGAATGGATTCGTTTGCATTATGCTTACCCAAGTAAATTTCCGATGGATATTTTCGAAGCCATGGCGGAACGCAAAGAGGTTTGCAATTACTTGGATATTCCCTTGCAGCATTCCAGTGATACCGTTTTGGAACGAATGCGTCGCCAAATCACTAAAAAAGAAACCAGAGATCTAATCAATTACGCAAGAGAGCGAGTACCTGGTATTGCGATTCGAACTACTTTATTGGTGGGTTTTCCTGGAGAAACAGAAGAGGAGTTTCAAGACCTTTGTGATTTTGTAGAAGAAATGCGCTTTGAAAGAGTAGGTGTTTTTCAATATTCTCATGAGGAAGATACGCGCGCACATGATTTACCAGACGATGTACCTGCGGAAGTAAAAGCAGAACGTGCCAGCCGGATCATGGAAATCCAGCAAGATATTTCTTTTGATAAAAACCAAGAGAAAATTGGCCAAGTATTACAAGTCCTTTTTGACCGCAAAGAAGGTGGTTATTTTGTGGGACGTACAGAGGCGGATTCTGCGGAAGTGGATAATGAAGTTTTGGTGGATGCCAAAGAAAATTATATTCGCCTAGGAGATTTTGCACAGGTGGAGATTACTGGAGCGGAAGAGTTTGATCTTTATGGGAAAGTGGTGTCTTAGAAGCGATCCGACTTTGACCTACAGAAAAAGGGGCTGTCTTGCAAGAAAGATAGCCCCTTTTTTAAAGCGATAAATAAGGAGAAAAAAGCCATCTCCCAGATCATCATTTTCTAATGAGCTGGGATTTCCTAATCCCAAGTCTGGATTGTATCTTAGTTCCTAAACAATTTCCCAATTCGAAGCATTTCCTTTCTATGACAGAACCAAATACTTCCATCTATTATAAAGCCTATAATCCTTTTGTCCAAGCATTGGTCGTCTTTGCATTGGGGATAAGTGTTACGCTAGTAGCAAAACTAATCAGCACTTTGGGTATCCTGGAAATAAGCAATCGCTTTCCCTGGATGAGCGCAGCGGCTTTCCTTTTGTTTTTTGCCCTAATCAATAGCCTTTCTAGTCTTTCCGCAGAAGACCTCAATAAGTATTGGGGCCGCTCCATGCTGTCCTTTGCCATCCTGGCAGGCTGCTCCGGATTAGCGGCATACGGACTATCTGCGCTATCTATCAATGATGCTGGATCATATCGTTGGATTTTTATCGTTCTTACATTCGGATACTTGGTCTTCCTTTCCATTATTGGTTTGATGAAGACGGTTGTTAATTTTGCCGAACAAGAAGATTGGCAAAGTCCAAAACGGAAGCAAAAGAAGCGCCGTTATTAGATTTGATTTTAAGAACATTTAAAAATAATTCACATGAAAAATTTACATTGGTTTTTGTTTTCTGCATTTTTTCTAATTTCTGCCTGTAATCAAGCGCAGCAAGTCACCGATAAAAATACCAGCCTAAAAACCACAACGGAAATAGGAGCTACTCTTGCTCCAGAATTGCTAGTCGATGAAGTCGTAAAAGTAGAAAAGCCAGAAGAAGAATGGAAAACGGAATTGACTAAAGAAGAATATTATGTTTTGCGGGAAAAAGGTACAGAGCGTTCTTTTACCGGAGATTTGTGGGATCATAAAGGAGAAGGTACTTATGTATGTGCCGCTTGTGAATTGCCTTTGTTTTCTTCCGTCACCAAGTTTAAATCGGGTACCGGCTGGCCGAGTTATTATGCACCAGTTGATGAGAAATATGTCGCTACTTTGGAGGATAAAAAACATGGTTGGAATCGGGTAGAAGTCTTATGCGCGCGTTGTGACGGGCACTTGGGACATGTGTTTGAAGATGGTCCGGCACCTACTGGTTTGCGCTATTGTATCAATTCGGTTTCCTTAGATTTTGTACCGAGTGTGAAATAAGAATTTGGGTAAAATTATTCCTTCCATTTAGCGACCAACTATAAAACTTTAGCAGGTAAAAAAACGTTGAAAAGAAAAACTAAACGAATTCAACGATGGAAGAAATCTCTTACGGAAAAGCTAAGTTGTCTGATGCCCTAAGAATATCCGTTTTACTAAAAACGGTATACATTCAAACCTACGCCTTTGAGGGAATCAATTTTGAATCTGCCAATTTTATTACCAAAAGATTTGCGCTAGAACACATCGAAAATACCATCGTGGAAAACCCCAAGCAATTGATCATCGCTTATTGCAAAGGAAATCCAGTAGGGGTGGCAGAAGTGTTTTATGAGGCTCTATGTCCGATACGAAAAATACCTGTTGCAGAATTAGACAAGCTATATCTATTGGAAAGATTTTTTGGAAAAGGAATTGGCTATGGCCTAATGATGGAAGCCGAAAAAGAAGTAGTTGCCCAAGGCATCAAGGAATTAAATCTGGAAGTCTATATTCACAATGACCGAGCCATCGATTTTTACAAAAGACAAGGATACGTCTCGATTGGAAACGTAGATTTTGTAATGGAGTTTAATACCTATGAAAATTTGGTAATGAATAAACAGCTAAGCTAAATAGCCGGCTTAGCGAAAACCAATTCCCCGAGATTCCCGATCCGATTCCATCAATTTGAATTGCTCAATATCTGCCATTGTAATCGTACCCATCAATGCTTCCGTTCGCTGCGCTTTATCTGTACTAGCCATACGGAGATTTTGCTTGCGAGTAGCTTCGCTGACAATTTTGCGAATCGTACGCGCATTGCCAAAGTACTTATGTTTATTGTCCAATAATTTTTGCAAATAACTATTGAGGTATTCTTTGGCTGGAGGATCTAAAGTCAATTCTTCCTGCTCAAACATCAACAAAGCAATTTTCATCAATTCGTCCAAAGAATAATCCGGGAAATCATAATCTTTATCAAAGCGAGACATCAATCCAGGATTGGCTTCCAGGAAGTCAGACATCTCTTGCGGATAACCCGCTACGATGACCATAAATTCTCCACGCTGATCTTCCATGCGTTTGAGCAAGGTTTCCACCGCTTCGCGGCCAAAGTCATTGGCGCCGCCCTGCGTCAATGCATAGGCTTCATCAATAAATAATCCACCTCCAATGGCCTTGTCGATTAGCTCTCCAGTTTTAATGGCCGTTTGACCCACAAAACCCGCAACCAAACTTTTGCGATCACACTCCACCAAATGCCCGCGTTCGAGAATACCCAAAGCTTTATAGATTTGCACGAGCAATCGGGCGATCGTCGTTTTTCCTGTTCCAGGATTGCCTTTGAATACCGTATGCAGAGAAAATGCTTTTTGAATGTCTTTCCCAATCTCTCGATAATAACGAACCAATTTGCTCATCTCATCTACCTCTCTTTTGACTTCTTCGAGACCGACCAACTCATGCAATTGCGTCATGGCATCTGCCAGTAAAGCTTCGTCGATGGGCAATTGAACAAACTCATTGGTTCCACTTGCAAAGACTTTATCAATGTCTTCTTTTTGAATGGTAGATAAATCTTCTTTCGTCAGTTGATTGAGGTCTTCATGAGTCGCCATGAGTCGTAGAGCCATGTTCTGCTTAGACTCTTCGATGATCCCATTGATGTAGCGTGCATTCCCAAATTGTGCATCGCGGTTTCGATAGACTTCTACGAGGCGTTTGTGAATCTGTGCTTTGGCTTTTTTGCTGATCTTGACATTTCTTCGTTCAGAAGTATACTCCGAGATTTCCATCAATTCATCTGGCGAATAATCTGGGAAGTGAATGATGTTGCGGAGTCGCGAAGCGAGTCCTGGATTGGAATTGAGAAACTGTTGCATCTCTTTTGGATAACCCGCAAAAATGATAGCGAGGTCTCCTTTTCCATCCGACAATTCTTTTAGCAATACCTCGACTACTTCCCGGCCAAAATCTTTGCCATCATCTCCTCGATTGGAAAGCGCGTAGGCTTCATCGACAAAGAGGATTCCGCCTCTGGCTTTATCCAATGCTTTTTTTACTTTGGGAGCGGTTTGGCCAATAAATTCTCCGACCAAATCTGCTCGACCTACTTCATATACTTTTCCATGAGAAAGTAAATCCAGGCTATGATATATTTGGCCCAGCATATTGGCAACGGTCGTTTTTCCCGTTCCCGGATTTCCAGTAAATACAGAATGGAGATTAAATTTCTGATCTTGTTCGAGTCCTTTTTCTTTTCTAACTTTTAGAAATTGAAGGTAAGAAGCCAATTCATTGATTTGCTCTTTGACGGATTTTAATCCAATCAGATTTTCGAGTTCTTCTTTGGCTTCGTCGAAATTCAATTTTTTATTAGGAGCCAAGTGGATTTTCTCCGCCGGTGGACTTGCAACGGTAGTGTAGGGAAGTGCTTCTTGTTCTTCTATGAGAACATTGCCGACTTCAAATGGAACTACCGCAATAAGCTGATCCATAAACACAACTTCCAAAGTATATTTATCTTCAAACCAGTAGCCTCCTTTGTCGGAGCCATATCCGGTATCTAAAATCAGGGTATTTTTATTTCCGTCAATTTCTTTGAAATAATACATATAGGCTTTCTGCTGGCCCGAATCATTGTAAAAATGAAATTGTAACTCTAAGGGGAATTTGTTTTCTTGTTGAAAGCGCTTGCTCAAGGTCATTTCGATATTGACATATCGAGTGCTTGCCGCTTCAAAAGTATTGAGGTAAGTTCTTTCTTTTCGAGGGAGTCCAGCTTTGGTACTTTCAAACAATCGAATGCCTTCGATTTGGAAATAAGGGTTTTCCGTTTCACTGACCAGCCCTTGATTGACGACATAAAAAGTAGCTCCACCAACGGGATCATCACCGATAAATACTTCCCATCGATAGTGTCCTTTTTTCCACCATCCGGGATCGGGAGTCCCCCAACCTTCTCTAACAAAAAGAATATTTTTGTCAGTGGTGATTTTGAGTTCTTTTTTAAGCTCACAAACGACCTTGTCGCTATCCTGATCAATACAGACAAAGCGAACAACGGTTTCCCATTCTATCTCATCAAATAGCTTATTGTAAAAAGACAATTCACAATAGAGGTACCGTGCCTCAGTTTCATCATAGACAATACGGTATTTCTTCTCATTGTGGTAGAGATTCTCCTTTGACCCAAAGATCTTTATATCCTTGAGCTTATAATTGCCACCTAAAGCCTCTTCTTTTTTATCCTTAAAAATCATTGAACTCGGGTATATCTTGCTTTTAGTAAAGTTGGGCTAGAGAAAAATCCTTTTGTGTTTATGAAAGTCTTGGCGGATAAGTTCCACCTATGCTTGTGGAGGTGTACTTGACCCACCTGAATCAAAGATAAGGAAATGATTGAAAAAATTTACTGGTATCAGGGCTGATATCAAGATATTACGGGAGGAATCGCCAAATGTGGAGGATAGAGGAGGGAAGAGTTTGGGGGAGAAGCCTGATGAATTCCCTAGTTAATCGATTTTAGCTCCTTGAAATAGAGGTATAAATACTGTGGTTTTAGGGAGGGGTTTAGGCTATTTCTTATCCGTTTTATTTTCTGTGGCGAGTTTGGCTTTGCGAAGAATCTTTTGATCATTATTGCTTTCGTAAATCGTATAGCTTTCGTATTTAATAGGATCTAATTCTGCCCAAATATCTTTACCAATATTACACAGAACGATCAATTCTTCATAAATCTTATTGCCTTGTTTAATTCGGTTTTCTACAGCAATATCTCGGTCGGCTACCTTATCTTGTTGGATATTGAGGGCATTTTCAAAATTGCGACAAGTATCCACAACCTTTTGGATATTATTTTCACTAATCCCCACATCTGAAAGAAAATCATATTGCTGTCGAGCTACCCGAGCTACTCGGCGGCCACAGAAAAGCAATTGAGCGTCCGTCATGTCTCCCATTTTAGCGGTACCGAATTTTCGATACCTGCCAGAACGATTATTATACTTAATAGCCACTCTGGTCATAATACTACGAATCGCAGATTTGAGCTTTTCAGAGGCTGTACTTTTCTTCTCAGTGGTCAACATTTGATCGCCTACCAACTCATCATCATCCGGTAAATTGCGGAATTTATCACACATGGCTAAAAACTTGGCGAGTCTTTGCTTGTCATAGCCATACTGGGCAAAAGAAGCGAGATCCCGATTGGCAGCCTTGATTCGCTCCATACACTGCAAATAAAGATCGGCATCTGGATAATTATACTGGCGGTGAGTAGCTTGCTTTTTCATCGATATAGTGTTTTTACAAATATAAAGGCCTTATTGGAGAAAAACAAATCCTTGCAAAGTAAAAATCATCTTGTTTCTTATAGTTTATTTCTTTTCCTCAGACGTAATTTTCTTGACAAGACTTGATGTTTCTTGAAGTATTTAGCCCTTTAAAGGTAAAAATAATGTTATTTGTATTGTTTTATTATAGAATAATATTATGTTTATTGTGGTTTATATGATTTTTAATTTTATAAAAATAAACTTTTAAAGAATTTAAAGTTGAATTGGTGTTATTGGTCAAAATAAAGACAACAGCGAATCTTTTCGCTAGTGGATTAACAAAGAATCTTATTTCTTAATTAAAACCATAATATCATGAGACTTATGTTTACACCAAAAAGGATCTCTTTTTATCTCCCACTTTTTCTGGCTATTCTCTTTGCGATTCCATCTGTGATGGCTGCGGGAGGAAAGTTTGATGGAAGTGTGAAAGTAGGAGGAAAGAATTGTACCACTAAGTTTAAGTACGATACTGAAAATGGTGGTGAAGTATTTTTGAGTTGGGATTGCGCAGTAGCCCTTGGTTTAGGAACAATAAATGATAATGGAACACCAACCGTTCCAGGTGATGATAAATTTGTTGCCACTGATACTACGACAGCTTGTGCTTCCGCAAATGGTGGCGCGATTACAACTTGGGTATTTAACTCAGTAGAAGTATGTGCTACTGGAAGTAATAACGTTGAATGTTGTGCCACTAGCACTGTTTGGGTAGTGAAAAATAAAATGGGTAACAATGGTATTTTTGTTGCCTGTGGTTTTCTTAATAAAGATTGGATCAACGAGGTGAAATCTTGCTCTACAGGAGCCGGTTGTGACTTGGTTGCAAAATGGAAGCCTGGTGGTAAGCCATGGACCTTAGAACCGCCAACGATGGAAACCACTCCCGTGATGGATCCTATAAGTCAAAAGATAAAGGCGGTTAAAGAGATTATGCTAGGTAATAATTTCAATTCGATGGAACTAAAGATGTTCTACAACAGTACTTCAGATTGGACTATTATACCGAGGTCTGTTGCTGATCAATTGGGTCTAGTAAGCATTGAAACGATAGACTTGGCTTACACTTACCCCGGAACCTTTGCTGGCCTTATTTCCGCAGATATGAACCCTACCGGCCAAATCATGTTTGAAGTAGCCGAATTGACTCGTCTAGGCACTGGCCTTGGCCCTGATCAATCTGGAAAGGTTTTGATTTCCAATGATGAAAATAGCGGTTTGGGTATCCTTGGCGGGCATTTTATGAGAGATTATGCCTATACGCATAACTTTGAAACGGGCAATGATGTCTTAGGATATACAGATGGCTTGGATCCAATAGTAAACCCATTGGAGACGACCAACTTTAAACTCTTACCAAGTATCCCAAATCCATTTAGCAGCATCACAAGCATTAACTTCAACCTGGAAGAAAGTGGACCCGTGACCGTCGCTATCTATGACACCAAAGGTGCTTTGGTCGAAACCTTGCTAAATACCCCAAGTGCCAGGGGAGATTACACGATCCCTTGGGATGCCGGGGCAAAGAATGTAGCCAAGGGAATCTATTTTGTTCACCTAACTTTTGAAGGTCAAGTCGCCGTTCAAAAGCTTGTTTTGCTCAACTAAGTAAGCCTTAGATCCTTTACCTATTTGGAAAAAATAGGACGAATAGACTGGAATTATTCGTAAAGTCCTTATCTTTATCACGGACTTTGAGCAACAAAGAAGTCCATTTAGCAGCAGATTGCGGCATCTGAGTACACCGGTTAGTACTATCCGCCGCAGTTATAATCTCATGCTTTTGAGCGTTGTAAGACTTACAACACGATCTCAGTTGCAGAATCCCCCCCGGATTCTGCATTTTTTTTCCAACAGCCTTTCTAAATACACTGTGTAATAAATAATTTTGCATTTTGAAAGTGCCTTTTGAAGTAATACTGCGTTATTCATCAGTCATTTAGCTACGGCTAGCAGCCCGTCCACTTCGCGGTTCAGGAACATACGTTCCTTCATCTTCTTCATGCCTTGTCTTACTACAAAATCCCCATCTCAAAAAAACAAATAACTTTTTACACAGTGTACTAAACTTCTTATTGAAAAATCCTTTAATATCAAGCTTTTTAGGACAATGCCAGATTTTAACGAGTCTTAAACGGACTGGTTACAACTGTTAAAGTCTCCTAAGGAAAAGTTATTAGAGAATTATAGCATACTTATTGCAGTTTTTACTCCGTTAGTACATCGAATTGTTTGAATTCCTTTAATCGCCTATTGGACTTTCAATGTTTTCTTTGTCGCCAACATCTAAAAACATTAGACGCTTCAATAACAAATTTAGAACCTATGCGAATTACCCCAATCTCGACGCTATTTTTACTTTTGGGAACCGTACTGATTTTCAGCTCCTGTAGAAAGGACGATGATATTCCAGTGGATGTCCCTAGTACCGCAAAATACTACCGACTCAATGCCTTTGAAGTAGATGTAGATCCTAAAGATCGTCTGGTAAAAGTTCTTTTTCAGGTAAAAGACTATCAAAATAACGGAGTCTCTGGCTTGCAAGCAGATGATGTTGATGTTTATGAAAACAATGGTCGGATTGACCTCGAGTCTGAAGTGCGCATTGCCCCAGATTCTATTCCTTATCGACTCAAAACGGTTTTGCTACTTGACCTTTCCCGTTCGGTAGAAGGTTTTGTAGATCAAATTAAAGAAGCGGCCATTGCTTTGGTCAATAAAAAATTGCACAATCAGGAAATTGCCATTTATACTTTTGACTCTAAAGTAAATATCGTTCAGGATTTTACTATTGTCAACGACAAACTGATTAACGCAATAAATAATATCCCGGCAACCAATCTCACAAATTCTACCAATCTCTACGGCGCCATACAAAGTGTGGCCAATCTTTGGACGGATATTTATACCACTTCCAATATCGAAGACGGTAGTCTGGTGATTTTTACAGACGGTCGCCACAATGCCACTCCTGCAATTACCCTCGAAGATGCCATGCGTGCCTTGGATGGAAAAAAACGATACATCGCAGCCCTTAGTAGTGAAGACTTAGATGAAACCTCTCTAAAAGCATTGGCGCAAGATGATAAAAACTATTTCCAGGCTGATAATGTAGAGTCGATTGAAAATATGTTTTTGAGTATCCAAGAAGAAATTCGAGGTTTATCCAATAGCGTTTATTACATGTACTACCAAAGTCCAATTACGGATCCTAGTCCTTTCAATAATGAATTGAAAATTGAGTTATTCGAAAATGCGAATACGGGGTCAGATGCTAGATTGATCGAAAGCTTTAATAGTGCAGGTTTTGGTTTATAAGAAAATTAGTTGGCCCTCGTAGAAGAGTGGCTTTAAACAAGAATCCCGAATTTTGGAAACTCCAGAATTCGGGATTTTTTTTGAGGAAATTTTTTTTTGAATAGGGGAATGTTGTTCCACTAAATATTAGCCCCAAAATATTTGGAGAAAATAAATTAAATTTGCCTAAGCACCTTTTGACTAGAATACCCGAAATTTCCATCGTATGAATATCAACGAAATCTTAAGCCACCACGGAGAAGACCGAAAAAAATATTTCAATTCCATTGCTCCGCCGATTATCCAGGCCAGCAATTTTGTATTTGATAATCTGGATGACTTTCGTTCCGCTTTTGTCGATGAATTAGAAAACCATATTTATTCCAGAGGAAATAATCCGACCGTTAAAATTCTAAGAAAAAAAATCGCCGCCCTGGAAGGAACGGAAGATGCTTTAGTTCTTGGAAGTGGCGCCTCCGCAATCGCCGCTGCAGTGATTGGAAATGTGAAAGCTGGCGATCACATCGTTTGTGTAGAAGCTCCTTATGGTTGGACGCATAAATTATTGACCATTTTTTTAGAACGATTTGGCGTCAGCCATACTTTTGTAGATGGTCGCTCGATGAGCGAAATAGAAAATGCGATTCAAGCCAATACCAAAGTACTTTACCTGGAAAGTCCCAACTCTATTACTTTTGATTGTCAAGACTTAAGAGCTTGCAGTCAATTGGCAAAATCGAAAGGCATTACTACGATTATTGACAACAGCTATGCTTCTCCCATTTATCAAAAACCTGCTCAATTTGGAATTGACATCATGGTTCATTCTGCCTCCAAATATTTGTCGGGACATAGTGATGTAGTGGCAGGAGTGATCTGTGCGAATAAGGAAATGATTCAAAAAATATTCAAATCAGAGTACATGACACTAGGTACGATTTTGTCGCCGAACGATGCCGCCTTAGTCATTCGTGGGTTACGTACTTTACCCTTGCGATTGGAAAGGAGTTTCCAAACCGCTACCGAAATCGTGGCGCGATTAGAAAAACATCCGGCAGTAGAGCGGGTTCTTTTTCCTTTTTCCAAAAGCTTTCCCCAATACGATTTAGCAACTTCACAAATGAGTGGGGCAGGAGGTTTGTTTTCTGTAATACTAAAAGCAAAAGACATTCAGGAAATGGAAAATTTTGTCCATCGTCTCCAGCGTTTTTTATTGGCCGTCTCTTGGGGTGGGTATGAATCTTTGGTGATGCCTTTTTGTGCTTTTTATAATGTGCCGGGGCGAGAAAATTCTACGGTTCCCTGGAACTTGGTTCGCTTCTATATTGGTCTGGAAGAGGTGGATTACTTGTGGGAAGATATATCAGATGCTTTAGCAGAAATAGGAGGGAGCTAACATAATTTTGTTACTTTGGGTTCGTTGAGAAAGAACATTGATTATTCTAAAATTCTAGGTGTTTAGATTATTCAAATTTACCCGTCATTTAAATACAAAAAAAATATTCTGCATGAAAAAACTAATGCTATTATCGACTATTCTTGTACTTAGTTCCTTATTGGCCTTTGGCCAATCAAAGTCTCAGAAAGTGGAAGTGCTTTGGGGGGATGAAAATAAAGCCACCAAAAGATCTGCTACTTTAAGTGATATCGTTGGTTATGACGATACAGGAATTTACACCATAATTACCAAAGTGAAAGGTTCTTTTTCCTATGATTCTAAAATTACGATTGAACATTACAACAAAGCAATGAATCAAACCAAGTCTTCTGAGTTAGATATGAAATACCAGGGGAAAATGATGGATTATGAATCGATTCTACAAATGAATAAAGAACTCTATTTATTTACTTCTTTTAATGATCGAAGTGCAAAACGCAAAAAATTATTTGTTCAACGGATAAGTAGAAAAACGTTGAAATTGGTTGATAAACCAAGGGAAATAGGAGAGCTGGATTATTCGAAAGGAAAAGGTGTAGATGTATGGGGGGTATTAATGCAGTCTTCAAGACTTAACAAACAGACTGGCATCAATAAGGGGGCTTTTTACATAGAAGTATCAAGAGATAGTTCTAAAGTTTTGGTTTATTATAACATGCAAAACAAGAGAGGTGATAAAGACCAATTTGGACTCAATGTTTTTGACCTTGAGATGAATCCACTTTGGGAGAAAGTTGTTACTTTGCCATATGCTGAGGAGTTGTTTTCTGTTCAAGGTTTTGAAATTGATAATGCAGGGAATGCTCACCTCTTGGGTTTGATCTACTACGATGGATCGAAGTCGAGAAAAAAAGATGAAAAGCCCAATTTTAAATATCAGATATTAAGTTATTATGATGAGGGAGATAAACTGATTGAATACCCGATAAAAACCAGTGGAAAATTTTTGAGGGATATGACTATCGCGCTCAATGAAGATCAAGATATCATTTGCGCTGGATTTTATTCTGAGCAAGGTACCTATAAAATTATTGGCAGTTATTTTTTGAAAATAGATGCAGAAACAAAGGAAACAACCAGTAAGAGTTTTAATGAATTTGGGATGGATTTTATTACTCAAAATATGACGGAAAGGGAAGAGAAGAGAACCGAAAAGAGAGCAGGAAAAGGCAAGGACGTGGGATTGTATTCTTATGATCTGGATAAAATTATTTTGCGAGAAGATGGTGGAGCAGTGCTTATTGGAGAGCAATATTATATCAGAGTAGTCACTAATTATTCAAGTAATGGAAATCGCAGTAGAACTTATCATTATATTTATAATGACATTATCGCTGTTAATATGGCACCCAATGGAGAGATTGATTGGACAGAAAAAATAGCCAAGAGACAGAGCTCTACTAATGATGGTGGTTTCTATTCTTCCTATGCCATATCCGTAGTTCAGGACAATTTGTATTTCATATTTAATGATAATCCAAAAAACCTGTTTTACAAAGGGAAAGGGAAGGTAGAAAACTATCGACCAAAGAGTAAAGAATCACTGGTTGTTTTAGTAGAACTAGACCGGAATGGAAAGCAAACAAGAGAAGCCTTGTTTTCTGCCAAAGAAGCAGAAATACGCACGCGGCCAAAAGTTTGCGAACAAATTTCCAGAGATGAGTTAGTGCTATTTGGACAGAAAGGAAAAGCACATCGCTTTGCGAAAGTAAAGTTTAAATAAAACCTTCTTTGATGGGGAATAGATCAAAGCAATAAAAAAAGCCGGATGCTTTCGCATCCGGCCGGGTTATGTATTTGGTTTTTTAAGGTGCAGTGTGTCTGCATTCTAATTGGTATTGGCCTGAGTCATTTGATTTCCTGTGAAATCCAATTTTCCATTGGCCAAGATTTGGTAGTATTCTGGTTTGGTTGTTGTGCTTGGGGAGTTATCTAAGGTCTTAACTTCTAGAATATTGTTTTCCAGGATGGTCATCATTCCGCCAAGGTTTAAGCTGCCGGATTTCTTTCCTTCCTTATTGATCGTGACAAAATAATTTTCATAGGGACAGTCCTCGCAAGTTGAAAATTGAGGTACCCAAAAGGCCATTATTTGATCTGAAATTTGAACTACTTTTTGATGCTTACTCATTTCTGGATCCAACGTAGTTCCATAAAATTTTTTGGCCAAGTACAAAGGAATTTGCTGCTTGGATTGAGCAAGCTCTGCAAACAATTCATACATTTCTTTTTCTGAACAGGGAACCTGTTCATCTTCCGAAAGCATCTTATTGATCAAATCAATATTAGCTTGATCCATTGTACTTAAAAACTGAACGGTGCAGGAATATTGAGCGAAAGGACTCTGAGGATTGGTATTTCCCTTTGTTGTAGATCGCGCTCCTTTAATAGCAATGATTTCATTTTTTAAAATCATCAATTCTTCTGTAGGCATATATACCAGATCGGCGTCAGTGAGTTGCTGGTCTATAACATTCGTATAGCTCTGCGCAAAAAGAGGGGCTTGACTACCTGCAAAAAAGCAGGAAAAAATTAGTAAAAATGATATTCTCATAGTACGTTATTAAGGCGATTGAATAGACTTAAAACTATGAGGGGTAATGGGGAATTCAATTATTATTTAGAGCGGGGAATCATGGGGGAGAAGGGGAGTGTCTCATAAGGACATTAATGCCTTTGCAAATTTTGCTCCAAAAAAGGGAGTGGGGGTTTAAAACTGACTTTTAGAGAAAAGGAATGTTTATTTTATAAGCAATTATCGCAGTTGAAAAAAAGATTTTTTTTTCAAGAGTTTTAAGAAATGAAGTTGTAATGAAGAACGATTTTTTTTGATGTTTTGCAAGATTATAAAAAATCTACATCTACATCATAAGGATAATTCATCAAATACTTGATGGCTCGCTCTACTTCAAAACCTTGAAATACTACCGCATACAACATCTCTGTAATGGGTACATGAAGTTTGTAATGTTTGGCCAAATGTTTCATGATCTTTATCGTCCGTATTCCTTCTGCCAATTCAGGCATCGTCGCTCGGATATCATCGACGGATTCTCCTTTTGCCAAACGAGTGCCAAAGGTATAATTCCGACTTTTCGTACTTGTAGCAGTAGCGACCAAATCACCAATCCCAGCCATTCCAATAAAAGCTTTGCTACTAGCGCCCATTGCTTTTCCAAGATTAACCATTTCCATCAAACCTCTGGTAATCAACATCGCCTGGATGTTTTTTCCCAAACCCAATCCACCCAATATCCCACTTCCAATCGCAATCGAGTTCTTTAAAGCGCCAGCCAATTCCGCTCCCAAAATTTCATAAGTACCAAATACATCAAACTGAGGACTATCCAATACCCGACGTCCTTTTTTGATGACTTCCGAAAATTTACTACCAATCACCGTTGCGGTTGGTTGACCTTCCATGATTTCTGCGGAAAGGTTGGGCCCGGATAAACAACCAATTCTAACGACCACACTTTCCTGTCGGATCACCTCACTCATGGTATGTACCCGCTTTCGCGAAATACTTTTACCATCCAATTCTTCTTCGCCAATTCCAGTAATATCTAATCCCTTGGTACCATGGATCAAAATATGATAAGGGCGCAAATGTGGCGCCAGCGTTTTCATCATATCCCGAAAACTTCCAGAAGGGACAATGGGAAAAATCAATCGACAGGTTTCTGCCAATTCTTTTAAATCATTGGTCGCTCGAATGTGTGGGGACAAAATAAGCCCAAGGTGTTGGTGGGTATTGTTGATCTTCTCCACCAATTCTGGTTGCCGGGTAAACAGCAGAACTTCTGTGTTTAAAGCAATTAAATTAGAAATAGCAGTTCCGAAACTTCCGGCTCCTATTACTCCGACTATTTCTGTTTCTTTTTTTGCGCTGGACTCCAATTCTTATATTCTTTTAGGTTGACGATTAATGTACTGTTATTTTTTACCTTTTCTTCGCTTCTTCAATCAAGGCACTTGCCTTTTCATGGATCGTAGAACCACCTCCCATAATCATGTTCACAATTTTACCATTTTTATCTAAAACAATGGTAGTCGGATACACGAAGATTTCAAAATCTTTGATGACATCATGCGCATCCGGAAGGATGGTAAAGTCAAAAGGATACTGTTGTAAAAAAGGACGGATCAACTCTTCCTGATCATAGGTGATGGCTAAAAACTGTACTCCTTGATCTTTGTATTGGCTTACCAGGCGATTGAGTTGAGGAATTTCTGCTTTGCAGGGAGGACAAGCTGTAAACCAAAAATTCAATACGACAACCTGCCCTAGATAGTCAGAGAGATTAACCATGGAACCATCAATCGCTTGCTTTTGAAACTTATAATCTCCCTCGGTGACTACCGAACTACTCATGTTGGCTTTCATTTCTTCCTGAAACTGAGTATAACTCACTTTCTTAAAGCCTGGAGGTGGATTGACCATAGCATCACTTATGCCACCTTTTTGTACCTCTCGTGCTCGATAGGTTACTTTTCCAAAGGGTAAAATTAAGGTATACTCCAAGGCGAAGCCCGCCAGATCGAGATAGGGGCAATAGTTGATCCCAAAATCTTCGGAGAAATAAGCGACCATTTCTCCACTCCCCATCTTAGCCGTTGCCTTTCGACAAACATAGCCCGCAATGGTTTTGGTCTCTTCCGAAAACTGAATAGGTCCGGTACCAGGTAATAAACGAGGATCGGGGAGAACGGCGTATTTTTTATCTTTAAATTGAATATAGGCCGTCTCCATTCCCGTTTCCAGGCTAGTGATGTAAAATTCATCATCAGGAACCTCACTTTCCTTTTGTAATCGAACATGGCTTAAATTAAACCAGGCAGTGGCACTGGTACCAAAAGATTCTGCCATGGCTTGTCCTTCTTCCGTCAAATCCAATTCAATATCGTATTTGACGATACCCGAACTTAATTTTTGAGCAGACTTGGTAGAGGAACATGCCCAGGTACAAGAAAGAATTAAAAGAAGAAGGCTAAATCTAAATAGGTTGGACAAGGGCATAGGTTTTGTGCTTTTTTGTAAAAATACATATTTAGAACGAAGGTTAGGTCGGATTCTAATCATCTCCCTAATTGTTTCCCATATTCCTTAAAACTTTCTCTCTTTTCAATCGTTCTTTTTATAGTCCTTACTTAAACGATCCGCAATGTATCAAAAATTAACTTTTGTCTTTTTAATTGGATTTTTGGCGAACTCTTCTCTTTTTGGCCAAAAGATAGTAGCGCCAGATCAGCCGCTAAGTGGCCCTGGAGGTTCTGATTATTCCCATGCGGAAGTAGTCATGCTTGATTTTGCTCAGGAGGCAGATGGCTATTGGCTTTTTGAACCAGCAGCTCCCGTTCCGGAGAGCGCTCCGGTTCTTGTTTTTTGCCACGGATATGGCGCTTATAATCCGATGATCTATGGCCAATGGATTAAGCATTTGGTGAGAAAGGGCAATATTGTCGTTTTTCCCCGGTATCAGGAAAATTTGTTTTTTCCCAGACCGCCTGCTTTTGCTACCAATGTAGCTACGGCGATTAGAGATGCGCAAAAAGAATTGGAAGAACGCAATCACATCCGAGCGGAGTGGAAAGATTTGGCATTTATTGGCCATTCTTATGGGGGAGTGGTTACGGCTGATTTGGCTGCTAATTTTGCGGATTATAATATTCCAGAACCCAAAGCTGCTTTACTCTGTTCGCCTGGAACAGGACCATTAAGTGGAGGTCGACTAAAAAGCTATAAAGACATTCCGGCCGATTTCAAATTGTTAATCGTCGTTAGTGAAAGCGATCCAATTGTTGGAGATGAATTTGGGCTCAAAGTATTTCAAACCGCTACGGAAGTGGTGCAACGCAATTTGCTTCGACAGTTTCCCGATGATCACGGTTGGCCTGGAATTTCTGCGGGACACAATGAACCTTATGGTTTGGATGAACAATTTGATACAGGAGTGAGAAACTATTCGGCCAATAAAGCCTTACGCGTAGGTCGGGTAAACCCCATCGATTATTCTGGATATTGGAAATTGGCGGATGCCTTATTGGAATGCACCAGGTCTGGTGAGTATTGCGAAATGGCTTTCGGCGATACGCCTGCTCAAAGTTCTCTTGGGATGTGGAGTGATGGAACCCCAATAAAAAAACTAGAAGTCCTATTACCTAATCCCTAAACGAAGGTCAAAAACACGATTGCTTAGTCCATTCAATATCCAATATTCCTCAACCCTTTTCCAAAGCCTCAATCAACTCCTCCAAATTCCAGGCATTCTCCAAAGAGTACTCCCCAATCTTCGTTCTACAAAGCTTACTCAAATGCCCACCACTATCCATTGATTTTCCCAAGTCATGCGCAAGCGAACGAATATAAGTCCCTTTACTACAACGTACATAAAAATCAACCTCCGGCAATTCCACCCGAGTCAAATCAAAATCATAAATGTGAACGGGACGAGGCTTTAATTCTAACTTAATGCCTTGGCGAGCTTTTTTATAAAGCGGTTGCCCATCTACTTTGATGGCCGAATACATCGGCGGCAATTGTGCTAAAGGGCCAACAAATTTTTGGCGATGTTCCTCCAACATTTCAGGACTAATATGATCGATAGGAAAGGTTTCTTCAACGGGGGTTTCTTTGTCGTAAGAAGCCGTAGAAGTACCAAGCGTAATCGTACCAGTATATACCTTTTCCTGCGCTTGAAAAGTGTCAATTTGCTTGGTCATTTTTCCAGTACAGATAATCAACAAGCCGGTGGCCATTGGATCTAAAGTACCAGCATGACCCACTTTTATTTTTTTGACCCCTAATCTATGTTTAAGTCGATAGCGGATTTTATTGACGACATCAAAGGAAGTCCAATCTTGTGGTTTATCTACCAAAAGCATGGCTCCGGCAAGGAAGTCTTCAGGAAGGCTGGGAGAGGTTTTTTTTTCGATATCCATTAAGGCGGAAGCTAAGGTCTAAAATACATTCATTGCTTTAGCGATAGCAATAGCTGCTACGATAAAACAGTAGATAGAAAAATAAGTCAATTTG
>CALLVY010000880.1 GCA_938015925.1 uncultured Saprospiraceae bacterium | reverse complement strand
AGGGGCTAATCAAAAATAATTCTATCAAACGGCATAAATCTTTTATTTATCCTATATTTAGGACTTATTACGCAGCAGGGCAGAAAATGGACGGATCCAGGTTATTTTAAATTATTACCTAAAATAATTGATAATTAGGAGTTTAGTAAGGTGTTTTTTTAATGGATCAACGGAGAAAATCAAATTAAATACTTTCGTAATAAGCCCATTCGGCAAAAATTATCCTTTAATTTATTACATCTACCTTCCTTTGGTCGGTTTCCGTCTAATTTGTTTATTTAAAAGAACCGTAGTCAATTTCACGATCCATAGTGGAATAAGGAAATTTTAATACATTCAAAAGTATACTTGTAAAAATAGGGAATAGGGTTTTAGAAATAAATTACACTTTACAGAAGTTTTTCCGGAGAGTAAAAGAACGATTGAAATTCTACCCCTATGAATTGTGTGTATGCTTAAAGAGCTTGTTGTAAGGTATGATAAATAGTAAACTTCTAGAAATAATTAAAGCGCTAAGTCCTTCTGAATTCCATCGTTTAGGTCTTTTTCTACGTTCTCCTTATTTTCAACAAAATGGACTCGTGGAAGATGAGAAACGTTTGTTCGAATTGTTAGAGACCAAATACCCCGATTACTCGGAAGAGTCTTTGGATAAGAACAAAGTGTTTGCCATCTTGTATCCGGAAAGTGCCTTTGTAAAAGGTAAGTTAGAAAAGAAAATGAGTGCCCTGTTGAAAAACGTCGAACGTTTTTTAGTACAAGAAATGCAAACGCTGGAAGAAGACGATTTTATAAGAAAACTAAACCTGGCAAAATTTTACCGAGAAAAAAAGGTCGATCGATTATATGAGATCACCCTCAAGCATTTGCAAAACCATCAGAACAAAGTCAGCCGTAAAGGAAAGGAAGATTACTACAATGAATTTTTACTGCAAAGAGAAGTCTCTGATTTTAAAAGCTTGCGCAATACCCGTAGAGAAGATCTCAATTTGCCCAAGACCATTCAAGCTCTAGATACTTTCTATATCGCTACCAAACTAGAGTATTCTTGTGGTCTTTTGTCTCAAAACAATTTCCATATCCCCGTTGATATAAAAGACAGCTTCTCTATTCTGGAAAATATTACCTCCATATTAGAAGGCAGCCATTTTTCCAATATTTCCCTAATCAATATCTATTTCCTCATTTTTACGATTCTCCAAAATATGGACGATCTGGTAGCTTATGAGCAATTAGAAAAAGTATTGGAAGAAGGCCAGAATGAAATTCCACTAGAACAACTTCAGGCCGTTCAAGGATTCTGTCGAAGTTTTTGCATCCGGCAGGCCAATAGGGGAGACAAGGTCTTTTTTGAAAAAACTTTTTTATTGTATAAAAAACATCTGGAAGAAGGTTTGTTGATTCAAAAAGAAGGAATCCTGGCAGGTAATTTTCGGAATATCGTTTCTGCAGGTTTGTGGCAAAAACAATTCGATTGGGTAAAAGATTTCCTGGAAGAATATAAAGACCGAATCATTGGTACCGACGCTCCAGAGGAAGTCTACCATTTTAATTTGAGCCATTATTATTTTGAACAAGAAGATTATGAAAACGCGCTAAATTATTTGGTCGATAATTACAAAGATTTATATTACCACATCGCTGCCAAACGAATGGAAATAAAAGTCTATTACGAACAAAAATCTGTTTTGCTAGAATCAAAAATAGATGCCTTCAAAATATTTGTCCACCGCTTTTCCAAAAAGAAATTACCAGAAGCGCATTGGAAAGGAAACAATAATTTCATCAATGCTTTAAAACAAATCAAAGCAACCAACACGCGATTCGACGCCAAAAGAATTGCTCGCCTGATTGATAAAGTGGAACAGCAAGAGTTTATTTTTGAAAAACGTTGGCTCTTGGAAAAACTTAGAGAAATTGAAATTTGAATAAAAGGGGAGGGAGCTTTGTTGAAAACCCAGGATGCTGCTCAAAGCGGCTTCCTGGGTCACCCTACGTTGAACTCGAATCAAATCAACTAAAAGCCGCTTCTTTTAACCCAGGTTTTCCTCTAAATTGATGACCTTCAGACTTAGGAAATCCCTTAGTCCATACCCTTCCTCCAGAAATGAAAACAGAAAAATTAATCCAACTAAAAACATCCCGCAAAGATCACCTTGCCCTTTGGAAAATACAGTCCAAAGAAAAAAGTGTGGGAAAAAATATTTTCCTCACCCACGGTACCTTTTCCAATCGGAAAGTTTGCATGGGCATCGCTGACTTTTTAATCCAACATGGATTTACCTGTTGGATTTTAGAATGGAGAAATCATGGCGACAGTTCCAAGACCCAAGCGCCCTTTAATTTTGAAACCGTCGCCCTGGAAGATTTTTCTGTCGCTTTCGAATACCTGTTTCAGCAAGAAAAGATTCAACAGTTGGATGCCATTACCCATAGCGGTGGAGGCATTTGTCTGACAATGTTTTTGATCAAAAATCCCATCTATCGTTCCAGGATAAACAGTATTGCAATGTTTGGATGCCAAGCCTTTGGCGCTGCGAATAGCAAGGCCAATTATCTAAAAATATGGCTAGGTAAAAAAATGAGTTATCTGCTCGGGTATACTCCCGCCCGAAAAGTAGGGAGTCCGCATGATGAAAGTTATTTTACCATGAAGCAATGGTTTGATTGGAACCTGTCGCAAAAATTTATGGGCGCCAATGCCATGGATTATCAAAGAGCAATGCCGCAAATTAAAATTCCCATCCTTTCCATCTGTGGCAAAGCAGATACTTTTATTGCACCGAAATCCGGCTGCGAAGCTTTTTTAAAAGCCTTCGATCATGCGCCCAATCAATTGCTGTTCTGTTCCAGGGAAAATGGATTTCGCGAAGATTACAACCACAGCAGAATTTTGCATTCTCAAAATGCACGAGCAGAAATTTATCCAAAAGTTTTGGAATGGGTGAATAGGAAAAGGGCTTGATTGTTTTTTGCAAGCCTTATTTTTTCGTTATAAAAATCAATCAAATTTTACGTCTTCTTTGTAAGGGGCGACTCTTAGAGTTGAATAGATGGCTAGTCCGGTATTTCTTCGGCTTAACGACAACAAAGACGAGTTATGAAAACCTTTTAATGCAAATGAATTTACCGCTTTTTAATGGGCTACTTGTTGCAAGAGGCAACAAGTGGCTATTCTTTGCATTAGCGATCCTTCCATTAGGGAAAAAATTTATACTTTTGTCGTAGATCAATTGCTATAAAGTATAAAACCTAAAATTATGAAAACAACTAAAATTCTATTTTCCCTGCTAAGTCTCCTTTTATTCCTTTCCTGCGGAAGTGATGATGAAGAAATATTGATCATCAAGGAGACGACCTCTATTGTAGATATTGGCGAATACAATCTTTTGGACGAAAGTTTAAAAGCGATGCCTTACTTTGGAGGCAAGGACATTTTGTTTGTCGATTCTATCGGTAATGAGCTAGAGGTCACGGTGACCGAATTCGATATTTTTACTTATTCTAGTCCCAATTACCTTTATAAATACGATGTTTACGAAGAAGGAGACACCGTCAAATATGCCTATACCTCCCAGTCCATGAATTTTTCCTTCGAAGCTCCTTCGCTTGAGATAAAGATGAATTTAAGTTTAATGGCAAGGCCTTACTATTCTGACCCTGAAAGTAGAGCCATTGCGGATGTAATCAATATTTTTTGTGTTTATCCTGAACCCGTTATGGATACGGTTAACAATCTAGTGATATCCGCTGCCCAGGTTTTTTATCATTTGGTCAATCAAAGAACTTGGCCCAATGCGCTAAGTACTTTTCAATTCGAGGAAGAATTAGTCCTTTTGGGGCGAAGCTTTAAAGATGTTTACTCCAATCAAATAACAGAAACCAAATCAAAGGTTTACTACAATTACGAATTGGGTATCCTTTCTTTTGAAGATCACACGGGAAAGACTTGGCGTTTTGAAAAATGGCTTTAAAGGTAGCATGTTTTGAAGTTTGAACATTTAAGGAAACGAAGAATCCTTTTCTAAAAAAATAAAAATGTCCTAAAGGCAATACCGCATTTAGGACATTTTTTTTGGACTACTATCCAAATGAAAAATTACACGCATCGGTCACATTAAATAAAAAACTAGCATTGTATAAAGTAATAGGATCGGTTAAAAAAAAGGGTTCTAGGTAAATTCATTTGATCAAAATATTTTATAGTAACACAAGGGAAGTAGGTATTAAAAGCCATTTGCTCGCCTATTGCTAGATTTTCGTAGAAAATCTAGCAATAACTCTGCGAAATCAGCGAAACCGACAGAGGAGGTTCATAAGCGATAGCGAAC
>CALLVY010000879.1 GCA_938015925.1 uncultured Saprospiraceae bacterium | reverse complement strand
TAGATCTTATTGGAACAACAGAATAAGAACTCCTTCTTACTGGTAAACGAAGAATCCAAGGGCACTGATCCCTGGTAGCCAGTAAAACTAACAAATACCGTCAAGTCATCAAGAATTCAAATACGGAACTTCTTGATGGCTTGATGGTTTTTTCACTTGAAATTTATATCAACTATGTCATACGAGAAAATTACACTACTCCTCCTGTTTTGCACCTTGTGCTTGCAAAATCCAATTTATACTCAAAGGAATACGGAATTTAATGTTGAACTAAGTAATGACTTGTGGAAAGCAGCCAAAAAAGGAGATGCCCAACAAACCAAAAAATTATTGGATAAAGGAGCCGACCCGAATGCCACTTTTCGCAAAGGAGGCAATGCTCTTTTGTTTGCCAGTGACAGAGGGCACCTCGAAGTCATCAAAGTTTTATTAGAAAATGGAGCGGATGTAAATGCCAAAGAAGAACAGTATGGCTGGACGGCTCTTATCTGGGCAGCCTATAGAGGCCATACCCAACTCATCCCAATATTAGTAGAACATGGGATAGATGTAAATGCTGTTGAAGCTCAGCAAAATGCTACGGCCTTATGGTGGGCTACCTGGCGAAAGCGAGAAGAGTTTGTCAAAGTCCTATTAGAATCTACGGAGGATATTCATCCACAGATTTTGGAAAAAGCTTTGGCTACTGCAATTGCAAAAGAGAATACCGCCATTGCAAAATTAATAGCAGAGGCGAAAGGAATTCCTAAAACCCAAAACTGGGCTTCTTTTCGAGGAAACCATGCTTCCGGAGTTGCGGAAACGGATCTTGCAGGAAGCACCGAATGGAATGTCGACAGAATGTCTAATATAAAATGGAAGGTGCCCGTTCCGGGGCTTGGACTTTCCAGTCCAATTATTTGGGGCGACCAAATTTTTATCACTTCCGCCGAAAAAGAAAATCAAGATACCGAATTCCGAGATGGCTCCCCAATGGAAACACTTGAGGAAACGGACAACTATACCTGGAAAATTTATTGCATCGACAAAAATAGTGGCTTTACCATTTGGTCAAAAAAAGTCTGTGAAGGCAAACCCAAAACCAAGCGACATCCAAAAAATAGCTATGCTTCTCCCACACCCGCAACCGATGGAAAATACCTCGTTGCTTATTTTGGATCAGAAGGAACCTACTGTTATGATTTGGATGGAAATTTATTGTGGAAAAAAAATAACGGAGCGATAGATGTCGGCTGGTTTTATGATCCCGACTATCAGTGGGGCGTTGGGAGTTCCCCGATTATTTATAAAGACCTGGTGTATATCCAATCGGATGTACAGGAGAATTCGGTCATCATTGCCTATGATCTAAAGACTGGAAAAAAAGTATGGTCTCAAGAACGAGATGAGGTACCATCCTGGTGTACGCCCACGATTTACAAAAATGAAAAAAAAGACGAACTAATTACCAATGGCACCAAACGGATCAGAAGTTATGATCCACTAACGGGGGAAGAATTATGGTGGATAGATACCAACAATTCTATGACCTCGGTACCTACTCCTGTGATCGCCGATGACGTCGTATTTATCACCAATGGCGATGCTCCTAAAAGACCTATTTACGCTATAAAATTAGGAGCTCGCGGAGATTTGTCCCTCAAAGAAGAAGAACGATCCAATGAACATATTTTATGGAGTAAGCTAAAAGGAGGGCCCTATGTTTCTACTCCAATTGTCTATGATGGATACTTTTATATCTGTACTTATAACGGGGTCTTAGCTTGCTATGATGCCAAGTCAGGAGAGCGGATGTACAAACAGCGTTTTGAAGAAAAACAGAATACCATCTTCTATACTTCTCCGGTCGCCGCTGCGGGGCATTTATACTGCATCAGTGAGCAGGGCGATGTTTATGTTATTAAATCAGGACCCGAATATCAACTAGTCGCAAAAAATCCAATGGGCGAAGATTGCTTGACAACCCCTGCAATTTCCGATGGCTTAATATTCATTCGTACGCAGTCCAATAATTTTGGCAACCTTATTTGTATAGAAAAAGGAAAAGAGTTTTAAGCTATTTGCATGAAGCACTTGTTAGATTTCTCGATTAGATTCCCACGCTTGGTTATTGGGGTATTGATTGCAATTTGCTTTGCAGCTTGTTTGTATATTCCTAAAATTCAATTGCAATTAGATGGCCGTTCTCTAATTCCGGAAGGGCATGTGGATTTGATGCAGAGCGATAGCGCGGCAAGCTTATTCAATTTGCAAGATGTCATTGTACTCGGTGTAGAAAGTCCCCAAGGCGAAGATATTTATACCCAGAAAACTTTAACGCAGCTTGCAAAGCTGAGCCACGAATTAGCTGCAATTGATGGCATGGTCCCCAATTCTGTAAAAAGCTTAGCCACTTTACCCCGATTATTTATTGACAACAATTCCATCGACCTGGAACCTTTGCTTTCCCCGGATAGAACGGCAGAGCTTTTACCAATCGAGCAAATAAAAAAAGAAACAAGCGCCTTAGGTTTGAATGATGACATCCTGATCGCGAGGGATAATCAAGCGGCGGCGATTTATGCCAATGCGGAGCCGGATAAAAATCGATATGAATTGCTCGAAGAAGTAAGGGGCATTTGTGAAGAAAGTCGTGCCGATGGCAATACCGTTTATTTTAGTGGAACGGCTTTGGCGCAAGCGGTTTTAGGTCGTTCGGTAATGCAGGATTTGATTTTACTGATTCCAATTGTCATCTTATTGCTCGGCACATTGCTCGTGTTTTTATTCAAGCACTATATTCCTGCTTTGGTGGCATTGATGGAAGTTGGGATGAGTGTGATTCTGACCATGGGATGTATTGGTCTTAGCGGACAGCCTATTTTTATCACCACACTGGTACTCCCGATTATACTTTTGGTTATTGGATTGTCAGATGATGTTTATGCCTTAAGTCATTTCTTTAATCAAGCCAAAAAGGATGCAGGAAAAAAGCATATCCGCGAAACGGTTTGGCAGACCTTCGGAGGAGTGGCCCGGCCAATTGAACTAACGGCCATCACGACCATCACCGGATTGTTGTCCTTAACCGTTACGAATCTATTGCCTCTAAAAATATTTGGATTCTTCGGCGCACTCTCTATCGCGATTTCTTCTGTACTGACTTTTACTTTGGTCCCCGCATTGATTGTGCTGATCAATCCAGGATTTAGTCCAACAAAAAACTATAATCATAAATTTCTGAACATCGGACTAAATAAAATGCTGATTTTTTTAAACGGTATTTCACCTAGAGTTCTATTGAGTACGATTGCGGTCATTTCTCTATCCGCTGCTTTATTGATTTTTGAAAAAGTAAAAATAGATGATAGTTGGATCAGCAACCTTTCCCAAAAATCGGATCTGGTTCGTGGAGATAAAGCACTGAATGAATTACTGGCCGGAACGATGACCCTGGAATTGAGGATAGATAGCCAATCGCCGGATGGTTTACTGAATCCCGAATTTTTTAAAGTCTTGGGGGATATCGAAAAAAATATCAAAGCGGTCGCTGCGGTAGGTGCCGTCCATAGTGTTTATACCGATGTGATCAGAATGAATGCGGCCTTAAACGATTTGCATTTTTTAGATTATCGGAATGGATTAGCGACTAAAGCAAAAAGCATCGAACGGCAAGAGATCGAACAATCTTTACTTTTGTTATCGACCTTAAAAAATGCGCCCGTCAATAATCGAATTGATGACCAATATCAAAGTACCTGGATGACCGTTTTTATTCATTCTGCGAATTATATAATCATTGATGAAATCCTGCAAGCGGCCATAAATACACTCCCGGACCATACCCTGGTCACTCCTTTCGGTGATGGATGGATCAGTTACCTCACCGTTAAGCTCCTGGTGAATGGACAAATTCACTCTATTCTCTTGGCGCTGTTTCTGGACTTTATTTTAGTCGCCGTATTGTTTCAATCCATTCGATTTGCCTTCTTGATTATTCTTCCTGTTGCCTTTAGTGTATTGTGCGTTTTTGCAATTCTGGCGATACTAGGAATACCACTGGGAATTGCCAATTCGATGTTTGCAGCGATTGCATTGGGCATTGGGATTGACTATACGATTCACATGGTGGCAGATTATCAAAAAGAATTGGACCTGTGTGAAAGTAGTAGGGAGGCGATGAAAAATGTTTTTCTAAATACCGGACCTCCAATTGTCATCAGCACCATAGTCGTATCGCTTGGCTTTAGTCTTCTTTTGTTTTCCCAGATCATGCCTAATGTCTGGCTGGGATTTTTGATCAGTCTGAGTTTGATTGTCTGTGCCATTACGACTTTGATCTTTGTTCCTTGTTTTTCAAGGATAGCTGGATTTAAAGCGCGAAGGATAGGAGGAGACATTGAATATTTTTTTTAATTAAAAACAACAAACAATGGATTTGTACGAAAAATTTACTCCCGAAAAAACACCTCTTCGCATGCTGACGGTCGAACATGGGCCACTCTATGATCCATTGTATAAAGCTGCCGAACGATATTTATTATACCCCAGACTAGAAGGAACGCTAGGGAACCGGATGATCTTTAATGGTAAAGAATGCATCGTATGGAGTATCAATAATTATGCAGGTCTAGCGAGCAATGAGTATTTGCGAAGTGTAGAAATAAAAGCTTGTAAAGAGTGGAGCATTGCCTTTCCGATGGGAGCCCGAATGTTTTCGGGAGATACCTTTGCTCAACATGAATTGGAAGCGGAACTGTCTGACTTTGTCAATAAAGAAGCCACCCTCTTGTTGAATTATGGTTATCAAGGAATGGTGTCTTTAATTGATGCATTGACGGATATCAAAGATGTGATCATTTATGACGCGGGCTGTCATGCTTGCATTGTGGATGGAGTCAGACTCCACGCTGGAAAACGTCTGAGCTATCTTCATAACGACATTGATAATTTGGAAAAGCAATTAGTCAGAGCCACTCGGATGATCGAAAAATCTGGTGGAGCTATTTTGATCGCTACGGAAGGAGTGTTTGGAATGTCGGGAGATCAAGGGAAATTAAAAGAGATTGTTCAACTAAAAGAAAAATTTACATTTAGATTACTGGTAGATGATGCGCATGGTTTTGGTACGATGGGAACTGACGGTTCTGGTGCGGGCGTTCACCAGGGCGTGCAAGATGGCATCGATTTTTATTTTGCCACTTTTGCAAAATCAATGGCGAGTATCGGCGCATTTGTTTCCAGCGATAAACATGCGGTAGACTATATCCGATTTGGTATTCGTTCTCAAATGTTTGCCAAAACTTTACCGATGTTGTATGTGGTTTCTAATTTAGAAAGGTTGCGCTATTTTAGAAACCATCCTGAGTTGGTAGATCAACTTTGGGAGAACTCCAGAAAACTAAAATCCGGCTTAGCAAAACTTGGATTAGATCTAGGGAAATCAGATTCTCAAATCGTCCCGGTATATCTAAATACCTCTGTCAAAGAGGGCGCCAATTTGATTGTGGATTTACGCGAAAACTATAATGTTTTTTGTTCCGGTGCTTTGTATCCCGTTGTGCCGATGGGCATTTTTCTACTTCGACTGATTCCTACTTCCATTCATACCGATGAGGATATTATTGAAACCATCAAAGCTTTCAAAGCCGTTAAAGAAAAATTGGACCAGGGCTTTTATAAAAATGATTTGGATGAGGCGACCATGAATAGCATCCTGAATTATGCCTCCATCGAAGCGCCTGAAAAAATCCTATGAAACACGGAACCCCACATAATTTAATTGACTTAATCTTGCACCGAGCAGCAAGGCAGGCAGATGATAAAGCTTTTTATTATCTAAAAGATGGCCTGTCTGAAGAAGTAAGTATTAGCTACGGCGAGTTATTGGAGAAGCTGAGTCAGATCGCCGGATATTGCCAGGCGCATCAACTCGAAGGAGAACGAGCCTTGCTTCTGTATCCTCCGGGACTCGATTATATCTGTGGTTTTCTTGCTTGTATCTGTGCCAAGATAATAGCCGTACCGGTTTCCTCTCCTTTGTCATTAAGGGCACATGCTAAGTTGCATACCATACTGAAAGATGCTAAAGCGAAAGTTGTTTTCACCACCACCGAGGTGATGAAAGATAAAAGGTTTCAAACGTTTATGACGGATGCGCAGGGATATTATGATTTTAAAATAATCACGACGGATAATCTTTTTGCCGGAACAGATAAAACGACCTGGAAACGACCAGCGGTAAAAGCGGATACGATTGCTTTTTTACAATATACTTCTGGTTCGACTTCTTCCCCAAAAGGGGTGATGGTCAGTCATGGCAATCTTTTGCAAAACTCAGAATACATTCACCAGAAATTTGATACCCGAACCGATTCCTTTTGCGTGAGTTGGTTGCCGCTGTATCATGATATGGGGTTGATCGGAACAATGTTCCAACCTTTGTATGTAGGCTTCCCCGGATTGTTTATGGCTCCGCTGCATTTTATCCACAAGCATTGGAAGTGGCTAAAAGTCATTGCTGATTACAAAGCGGATTTAAGCGGCGCTCCCAATTTTGGCTATGACTATTGTACCCGAAAAATCAAAGCAGGCACTTACGAGGATTTAGATCTAAGTTCCTGGAGAGTTGCATTTAATGGAGGAGAACCATTGAATTATGCAAGCATGAAAGGCTTTAGTGAAAAATTTTCAAGCATAGGGTTTAAATGGAAAACCTTTGCTCCTTGTTATGGAATGGCAGAAAATACTTTGCTGATTAGTGGTACTTCGAGAGCGCAAGAAACGGGAGTCGTTGCGGTTGATTTGGAACATTACAAAAAAGGAAGGATTGTGCTGGCCAGAGGAAAGGAAGGAGCAAAAAAAATATTACCGAGTTCCGGAAGCCCATCGGATAATACAGAAGTATTGATCGTAGATCCACAGACGAATGAAATTTGTGAAGATAAAAAAATCGGAGAAATTTGGGTGAGCGGAAAAAGTGTGACCCAAGGTTACTGGAACAATAAGGCAGCAACGAAAGCAACCTATGCCAATCAAATAGAAGGAGAGGAGCGATCCTATCTGAAGACCGGAGATTTGGGTTTTTTCTACCAGGGAGAATTATTCGTTACCGGAAGAATTAAGGAACTGCTGATCATAAGAGGATCCAATTTTTATCCACAAGATATTGAGAAAGTCGTACAGGATACGGATGCGTTGCTAGTAAGCAATGGCGGTGCAGCATTTATGATCAAAAAAGAAGAACAAGAAGATTTGATTATAGTACAGGAAGTAAATAGACAAGTAGAAGCAGATCAATTGCCTTTGCTGACCCGAAAAATAAAATCCAATGTATTCGATCACTTCGGATTGAAAATGAAAAAGGTTGTGTTTGTCAGACCTTTTTCTATTCCAAAAACTTCCAGTGGAAAAATCCAAAGATTAAAATGCAGAGAACGATTCCTATCGAATCAATTCAATGAAATTTTAAGTAAGAAGCTCGTTTGAAATTTAATAAAAAGCAGAATAAAATAATTTGATGATGATTTTGCCTAAACAATAGTTAACTATGAACTTAGATACT
The DNA here is from genome assembly GCA_938015925.1 of uncultured Saprospiraceae bacterium. Classification (GTDB taxonomy): domain Bacteria; phylum Bacteroidota; class Bacteroidia; order Chitinophagales; family Saprospiraceae; genus CALLVY01. The sequence goes on along the minus strand of CALLVY010000879.1, from coordinate 2,225 downwards.
TTATCCTCCAAACCAAAGATTGCGATCAACCACGACTACCTACTTCGCTTTCAACGATTTCACGCCATCTGGATCACTAATTTATTGCCCTTGCTCGGATTTATAGCAGGTCTTGCTTTAATTCCATTTTGGGGTTTTGGCTGGCTGGAAATCAATACCCTTTTGCTAACTTATGTCTTGACCATCTTGGGTGTTGAAATTGGATTTCATCGCCTCTTTTCCCATAAAGCGTATGAGTCTTATCCTTTTATAAAAAAATTCCTTGCGATACTCGGTTGTATGAGCGCCCAAGGGCCTTTGATTTATTGGGCGGCTAATCATCGACGACATCATCAATACAGCGATGTGCCCGGTGACCCACATTCTCCTCATTTGCATGGAGAAGAAAACTGGTGGAAGGGTTTGTACAAAGGCCTGTGGCATGCCCATGTCGGTTGGCAGTACAATCACGATACGCCCAACACGGCCCACTTCACCAAAGACTTATTGAAAAATAAAATGCTCTATAAGGTCAATCAAAATTACTACATCTGGGTGATCTTAGGAATACTATTGCCGGCCTTCATTTGTATGTTGATCGAAGGAAGCTGGCGTGGATTTGTGATTGGTTTTCTTTGGGGAGGACTGGCTAGGATTTTCCTTTTAAACCACATCACTTTTAGCATCAATTCGATTTGCCATGTTTGGGGCAAGTCGCCTTTTCATACCAATGAACACAGTAAAAATAACATCTGGTTGTCTATTGTTTCTTTCGGGCAGGCTTGGCACAATAACCATCATGCCTTCCCTTTTTCTGCCAGACTAAATTTTAAATGGTATCAAATTGACTTAGGCGGAATGGTCATCCAACTCATGAAGTTTACCAGACTTGCCTGGGATTTAAAAGTGCCCAGTCCTCAACAAATTAAATCAAAATTAAATTAATAATAAAACCTTAAAACTATGCGTACCGAAGCAGAAATTCAAGAATGGCTCATCGATGAATTAATCAGAGAGTTTGAAATGGAAAAAGAAGAAATCGATATTAATGTACCCTTGTCAGAGTATGGCGTGGATTCTATTACCATCGTGGAGTTGACTTCCAAACTGGATGATTGGCTGGACATAAATCTAGATACCACCGCGATGTATGATTATGGAACGATTCAAGCCCTTTCAGGTTTTGTAGCGAGTCAACAAAAAGTAAGTTTATGAATAGCACAGAAGTAAAACAAACCGGAGCCTCTAAAGAAGCCATCCAATCTCACTATGATGTTGGCAATGCCTTTTATAAATTGTTTTTGGACGATAGCCAAACGTACTCTTGTGCCTTATGGGAAGAAGGAGATGATTTGGAAAAAGCCCAGGAACGAAAAATGGATTACCACCTTCAAGAAGTAAATGCCCTTGAGAAAGAAGCCATACTTGATATCGGTTGTGGTTGGGGAGCATTGATGCAAAAGGCAGTCGAGGATTATAAGGTAGGAGCGGTGGATGGGCTTACTCTTAGCCAGGAACAATTAGATTTTGTACAAGCAAAGAAATTACCAAGGCTAGAAGTGAAACTTCAAAGCTGGGATGTCTTCGAACCAAATAAAACTTACCAGGGAATCATTTCCATCGGAGCCTTTGAACATTTTGCTCACCTGAATATGACTAAAGAAGAACGGATAGAACGCTATCGAACTTTTTTTAAAAAATGTCATAAGTGGTTGAGTAGGGGAGGAAAAATTTCTTTGCAGACGATTGGTTGTGGAAATATGTTGCGAGAAGATTTTAGTACTTTTTTTGCTCAACAAATTTTTCCAGAATCCGACTTGCCTCGACTGGGTGAGATTATGGAAGCCGCAGAATGCCTCTTTGAAGTAGAAAGAGTGCGAAATGATCGGATGATGTATGGCAAGACGGTCAGGCTATGGTTGAAGCGACTTATAAAAAATAAAGAAGCCGCAATTGCCGAAACGAGCAAAGAGGTTTATGATCGTTTTGTGAAGTATTTCAAACTGGTGATTATTTCTTTCGAAGCACAGAAAAGTATGAACCTCTATCGGATTACTTTTAAGAAGATTGAGCAACCCAGATCTTATGAAATCGTCAATTAAAAGTTAGGAGTGTTCAGAAAAAAATAGAAAAGGAAATATTCATTTGCCAATATCAAATATTGATTGGGGCGATCAATGCAATGGTTTAGTTTAATTAATCATTGATGAACCAATACTTCTCCACGAATTCGCGATTTTTCGTCA
>CALLVY010000878.1 GCA_938015925.1 uncultured Saprospiraceae bacterium | reverse complement strand
GCATCAATTTCGATGGCTACAAAAAAGCGGTATATTTTATTGGCATAATTGAGGGCGGTGGCAGGTTGATCGAAAACCATTTCGATAAAAGTATCGAGTTCGTCATCCATATTGGGTTCATCTACCGGATTGTTTGCTCCTACAAATTTATTGGAGAAAGCCTTTGGCCCATTGTAGTGCAAATTGGCGAAAGCGGTACCCGCGGGAATCCCTGTTTCGGGATCGAGCGTGCTTAAGTTACGTCGATTCTCGGTAGAGAAACCAGAGAAGACTCTGGCGGCCATGGTCACATCTGCTTCTGTGTAATTCTCATAAATTCCAGGAGAAATCTGTGCTCCTCTACCAATGGTAAACAGTTCTAAAAACTCTCGGCCGTAATTTTCATTCAGCCCCGTTTCTCCATTTCCATTATTGATATTGAGCCGATTATTGAGATAACCCAACATAAGATTATCTAAAGTTATTTTTCTGGCTGCTTTCTTCAAGCTAATACCATTCGTAGTTAACCAATTTAATAATCTTAAGTGGTCGTATAAGAATCTGGATACATCTCGGGTCAAACTCTGACCATTTCCCGAAATGACTAAACCATCATGAGAAGTAGAAAAAGTAGTATGGAGAAACATCGCCACTTTATGATGAGCGGTTGGATCAAAAATCGAATTGCGCAACCACCAGGCACAGACAGCTCTTCTTTTTCGAACTTCATCCGTATTGGTATCATCGTCTATCCAATCCTGAATGGGTGTATTATTGACATCGTCATTAAACAATGGCCGAACCATATAAGGCGCTGGAGAAGCCGAATCAAAAAGTAAATCTACCGCTGCATTGGCATCTAAGAGGGCCAACTCATCTACGCGTTCTTTCGAAAAATGAAAAGAACATCTCCGCAATAAATGAGCAGCTAGTCTAGTCCCTAGTGGCCCCTGCTGTTGAGTCATGAGAGGCGTCACTAAAGTATTAATATTAGTCGTCATAACATTGAATGTTTTGGTTTGGGAATAAATTATTTCTTCTTCAATAAGTCAACTTCTTCTTGAAGTTGAATCATGTACAAACTCAACTCCTCGATTTTTTTCAATAATAATTTATTCATCTCTCCTACATCAATGCCACCTTCTTCTTCCAATTCTTCTGCGGAAGGAACTTCTGGTAAATGTTTATTTTTTTCAATGTATTTTTTTAGATCCTGGATACTCATCAAATCATAAGTAGGATCAAAAACGTAATCTGGCCAGTTGTCAGATACCTGAACTCTTACTTCTTCGACCATGAGTTTTCCATCTATTGCCATGGTATAACCAGCAGGAATTACATTCGTATTTACGCCGAGTTGATCGCTGGCGAAGTTTCCAAAAATGAGTGGTACATCCGTACTGGTATTATCAATATAAAGCCTACTAGATCCGGTCTCTGCAGCACCTGCTCTATTTCCAATAAAGACGTTGTTATTTCCGGTCAGATTACTTTCTCCAGCGTTGGCTCCTATGAAAGTATTATTGACTCCAGAAGTTTTGTAATAACCTGCTCTTTTTCCATAGAAGGAGTTATTTCCTCCAGTGGTTAAATTTGCTCCGGTTTGGAAGCCTGCGAAAGTATTATAATGAGAGTTAATCTGATCTTCTCCTGCGGCATACCCCATCGCCGTGTTTCCAACTCCACTAACATTAAATCTTCCTGCTCTCGATCCCAGGTAAGAATTATATCTATTTTCTGTACTAGAATAACCTGATAGATATCCAACAAAGGTATTATTATGGCTAGACACACTTTTATAACCACTTGAAGCACCAACAAAAGTGTTGGCAGCACCTTCCTTATGATTAAACCCTGCATTAGAACCTAAGAAAGTTCCATACGACCCTATTGCACAACTATAACCAGATGCGTGTCCAACAAAAGTATTGGCCTTGACATCGGCGGTAGAATTGGCTCCGGATTTATAGCCATAATGACTAGAGGCATTACCCAATTGACCGGCACCCACTCCATAATAAGTTACTTGTGCATTCAAACTAAAAACTAAAAGAAAACTGAGGAGAGTAAATATTTGTGTTTTCACAATAATTTATTTTTTTGGTTAATTAAATAGTAAGTCCGTTCTAAGTTTGGACAACTTAGAGGACAAGAAGAGATAAGTATAATTTTTGTTGAGTGACAATAACAAAAGGCTAGCTATTCCGAACAAACTATACAAAAAAATAAATAAATACAAATTAAAAGTAATATTTAACAAAATCCACCCACTTTATGTTTTGCAAAAACCAATATTTCAAGAACAATAAAACTTTAAAATTTCCAATTACTAGAAAATAAAAAAACGATAAATCTGTCCTTCTTTTAAATTGGGTTTCGATCAATAAGCTATTGCTAAATGCTTGGTAATCAATTTCATCGCTATCCTTTAACAAGGATCATCGAGTTTATCAATCAGAGCTGACCAGTTTTTTTAAGCGGAGAAAAAGTACGGTTTGGTGGGAAATAATTGGAATGCTAAAACGGGAAGGTGTCAAAAAGCGGGTCTTGCTTTTCTAATTTAATGATCAACAAAAAAATAGCAATGTTGATGAAATTAGGAGCTAAAAGTTTAGTGTTATTTATTCCTGCTCGGAGGAAAGATGAGTGCTTTATCGATTTGTTTGCGGTGGCGACGGAAATGATCGTGAAAGAAAAGGAGCATTTGCGGAAGCGTCAATCGACCTGCGGCAGGGTGCTTGTAAATTTCTTTTGAAACATATTCGGCAGGCAGATTTTCCAGGTAGAGGGCTAGGGATTCGCGTTGGGCTTTCCATTTTTTGGCAGTTTCCCAAAAAGAACTTTGTGCTGGAATAACATTGTCTCCTATCGCGACTGGCGCCTTTTTCTTAAATGGAGATCGCATAAAAATAGATAACAAGCGAAAGCGAAATATATTCAATAGGCCTTTTCTCTTCAATGGAGGATCAAAGCTTAGTTTCTTTTCTACGTATTGTTGAGAGACAGATTCTGCGAGCATGAGGTGATGCATCACTTGTAAAGCAGACCATGCTCCTGGTTTTGGAGGCCGATTTAGGTCGGATTCACTATAGTTTTTGAGCTCTTCCAATAGCTTGGAAAGGTCGTCGTCTAATTGCTTTAAATTTTTATGAAGTTTCGCGTTCATATAATGATTTCTCTGAATAGCTAGCAATGTACAAAAATATGATAAAAACAAAAGACATTTCTGAATAGAAATGTCTTTTGTTTTTTATTAAACTTCCTAAAACGCCCCCTCTGTAGCCCTTTTCCTCCATTTCATTTGCGCTCAATTCCTCACTCGATCATAGTTTTCAGGAGAAACGATATAGCTAACAGGATCGTGTTTTTGGGAAACCCAATAGTTATAATCCCGAGCCATGCGACCAATATTTTTAAATCCAAATTGCTTTTTGCCCAGGCGTTCTACCATAGCCGTGTATCCGCCAAACTCTTTCTTTAATACTTCTATAAAGTTCTCCTCTGTTACTTTGGTCAATTCACCATCCGCAGCGCGAAGCAAATAATAATACTCATATGGCTTTTCAATATTTGCACGTTGTTGGATATAAAAACAAAACAAATCCTGCTCTCCTTCCACTTCGCGTTCTACCATCACATTCGTCGGAGCAAATATTCTTGGAGGTTCTAAGGCTTCCATTTTCTCATAATGAATCCAAATCTTGCGTTGTTTCCCCAGCTCATCCATCTCCGTTTTTTCATAACCATAGCCTTGGAGTTGTTCCGCGGTATAGCTTACTTTTTTTCCACGATCCACAAATTTCACCTTGAGTTCTCTTTCAATAAAAGTCCCCAACATCACCAAGCCCTCTAATTTTTGACCGGAGTCTAAAATTACATAACCAGGAAATACGTCGTTCTTTAAAGCAGGATAATCAAAGGAAAAAAGCACGGGGAGGATCAAAAGCAGAATAATCCGCAGTTGTCTCATAGTTGTAATGTTTAGTTTTTGTAAGAAGACTTTATTCTCAATAGTTTAATTCTTAGAGCTATTGTAAAATAAAGTTTATTGTAGATTCGGATCAAATATACAACAAAATAAAATCCTTGTCAATCGGGAAGCACTCAATTACCCTATGTAGGGTAAGGATCAAATATCGCCCAATTACCATAAGATCGACTTTTATAGCTCCCAAGATGTTATTCCTAGCCTAAAAGCCAATATTCGTCTTGGTCTCTCCTCTATATGCAGAGAATTCTATATTTTACCGACCATTTTTAAATAAGTCGATAAAAAAGTCCTCCATGAAGAATATTCAATTCGCAATCTTACTTAGTATCCTTCCATTTTGGCTTTCTGCACAAGAAAAAGACAAATGGGATGTTTCTGACCCAGAAGGCCCTTTCAAAGAAGTCAATATCAAAACTGATGAAGGCACCTGGATGAATCTAGATGTCAGTCCAGATGGGAAAACCATTGTTTTTGACCTCTTAGGAGATCTTTTTTCCATGCCTATTACGGGTGGTAAGGCGAGTATATTGAGAGAAGGACTCCCTTGGGAAGTCCAACCTCGATTTAGCCCAGACGGGAAAAAGATTTTATTTACCAGTGATGCCGGAGGTGCGGATAATATCTGGTCGATGGATGCCAATGGCGAGAATGCCAGACAGATAACCGATGAGAATTTTCGTTTACTCAACAACGGCATATGGATGCCAGATGGAGATTATATCGTAGCTAGAAAGCACTTCACTTCTTCTCGATCTTTAGGCGCAGGCGAGCTGTGGATGTACCATACCAATGGTGGCGATGGTATTCAATTGACCAAAAGAAAAAACGATCAACAGGATGTCAATGAACCTACGATTTCTCCAGATGGCCGCTACCTTTATTATAGTGAAGACGTTTATGAAGGGGGCTATTTTCAATACAATAAAGATCCCAATAGTCAAATCTATGTGATCAGAAGATATGATCGGGAAACAGGAGAAATCGAAACCATTCTCCGTGGTCCTGGTGGAGCCGTGCGGCCGCAAATTTCTCATGATGGAAAATACTTGGCTTTTGTCCGGCGAGTCCGAACAAAATCGGTGCTCCTCATCCACAATCTCGAAACGGGAGAAGAGTATGTGCTTTACGACAATCTCAGTAAAGACCAACAGGAAGCTTGGGACATCTTTGGATGTTATACTGGATTTTCCTGGACTCCGGATGATAGCCATATCATTGTTTGGGCACAAGGAAAAATTCAGAAGATCAATGTCAAAAGCAAAAGTGTGAGTGTGATTCCTTTTGAAGTAGACGTCCAACATCGAATGACAGAGACGGTTAGTTTTAAGCAAGAAGTGGCGCCAGATGAATTTACCGTCAAAGCAATCCGCCAAGCCATCACCGCTCCCAATGGTCGCACTTTGGTTTTCAATGCAGTTGGACATCTGTGGCAAAAGGATTTGCCCAATGGAAAAGCCAAAAGAATCACCGATGAAAAGGATCTTGAATTTGAAGCTTCCTTTTCTCCAGATGGTTCTGAAATCGTGTATGTCACCTGGAACGATATCGACAAGGGCGCCATCTACAAACTCAATCTAAAAAGCAAAAGCAAAGTTAAACTCACCAGTCAAAAAGGTATTTACCGAACGCCTTCTTTTTCTTCTGATGGAAAAAAGATTGTATTCCGCAAAGAAGGGGGCAATGGACACCAGGGATTTACCAATACCAAAAACGCTGGTCTTTACTGGATGAATATTGGAGATCGAAAAGAACAGTTTATTTGTAAAGAAGGGGAAGTTCCTCGTTTTACGGCAGATGGAAATCGCATCTTTTATCAAACCGGAGGATTCCTTTTTGGCAGTATCAAAAAAGCATTTAAAAGTGTAAAACCTGATGGCTCTGACGAACGTGTTATTTTCAACACCTCCTACTCTACTCAGTTTACACCAAGCCCTGACAATGAATGGGTCGCTTTTGTAGAGCTGCACAAAGTATATGTAGCACCGATGCCCCGCACGGGCAAAGCAGTGGGTTTATCGGCCAACACCAAAGCAGTTCCGGTCGCACAAGTAGCGCGCGATGCAGGCTTCAATTTACATTGGTCCGCAGATAGTAAAAAAATTCATTGGACTTTGGGAGAAGAATATTTTAGTGCAGCGCTGACGGATCGTTTTCTGTTTTTGGAAGGCGCGGTAGATAGTTTACCACCACTCGATACGGTCGGCCAAAACATCAATCTTGTTTTAAAATCTGATCAACCAGAAGGCATCGTGGCTTTTACACATGCGACGGTGATTACGATGGAAGGTGATGAGGTTTTAAAAAATGCAACCGTTTTGGTAGCGGGTAATAAAATAACCGCAATTGGTTCGAGTGAGACCGTGAAGGTTCCAGCGAAAGCGAAAGTAATCGATTGTACGGGCAAAACCATTATGCCGGGCATCGTGGATGTTCACTCCCACTTGGGGGCTTTTCGATTTGGATTGAGCCCACAAAAGCATTGGCAGTATTTTGCCAATCTCGCGTATGGGGTAACGACTACTCACGATCCTTCGAGTAATACCGAAATGACTTTTTCTCAATCTGAGATGGTTAAAAATGGGGAAATGGTTGGGCCACGAATTTTTTCTACCGGAACCATTTTATATGGAGCGGATGGAGACTTCAAAGCAGTGATCAACAATCTGGAAGATGCACGTTCTGCGATTCGTCGTACCAAAGCCTTTGGAGCTTTCAGTGTAAAAAGCTATAACCAACCTCGACGAGAACAAAGACAACAAGTGATTCAGGCGGCCAGAGAATTGGGCATTATGGTTTATCCAGAAGGTGGTTCTTTCTTTTACCACAATATGTCGATGGTGGCAGATGGTCATACGGGAGTAGAACACAATATTCCGGTAGCGCCGCTTTTTGACGATGTCATTCAGTTTTGGTCGGCAAGTAATACAGGCAATACGCCGACTCTGATTGTCAATTATGGGGGGGTCAATGGAGAATATTATTGGTATCAAAAAACCAAGGTTTGGGAAAAAGAAAGACTGCTAAGTTTTACTCCTCGCCCACTCATTGATTCGCGCTCGCGTCACCGTACGATGATCCCGGATGAGGAATATGAGAATGGTCATATCCTGGTTTCTAAATCTTGTACCGAACTGCAAAATGCCGGTGTCGGAATCAATCTTGGATCGCATGGCCAACTGCAAGGTCTGGGTGCGCACTGGGAATTGTGGATGCTGGCACAAGGGGGAATGACGAATTTGCAAGCCCTACAATCGGCTACGATTATTGGTGCGGGTTATCTGGGTATGGAAGAAGAAATTGGCAGTTTAAAAGCTGGAAAATTAGCGGATTTGATTGTCTTGGATAAGAACCCTTTGGAAGATATTCAAAATACAGAATTTGTAAAATACACGATGATCAATGGTCGGCTTTATGATGCGGCTACGATGAATGAAGTTGGCAACTACGATAAAAAGCGAAGTAAATTTTATTGGGAATTGCCTGGTAATAGAAATGCTTTTCCTTTGGATGCGGCTTCTAATAGTTTTATGCATTCGGGATGTAGTTGTAGAAATTAATTAGGGGTTTGTGGTTTTGGGGGTACAGTTTTCGAATACCGTGTATCCCAAACCCCATTCCGCATATCTTTCACCAGTAAATAAAAATAGGAGCATGAATAAAAACATCAAACGAATTGGCTATGGCTTCATGGGATTAATAGGTTTATTGCTTTTAGTCGCTGCTTTTAATTATCAAAGAATTCAACGATTGTTGCATGTCAATTCGCTTTTTGAAGCGGATAAGATTGTGCATAATTTTTTGACGATGGAGGATGCTTTTCCGGTAACGGGCATCCAAGCATCAGGCTCGCCTAATCTTTTTCCGAAAGGAAATATGGACTTGCCCAAAAACCTTACCTATGGTGATAAAACGATGTCCACTAGCGACTACTTAAAAGATACCTGGACGACAGGGCTGCTGATCCTTCACAAAGATTCCATCAAACATGAATCGTATTATCTGGGGCATTCCCAAGACCAAACGCACATTAGCTGGTCGATGGCCAAGTCTTTTGTTGCGACCCTTTTGGGCATTGCATTGGAGGAAGGAAAATTTGAAAGCATTGAAGATCCGGTGACGAAGTATGTTCCAGAATTAAAAGGATCGGGCTATGATGGCGTCCGCATCAAGGATATTTTGCAGATGAGTTCTGGTGTTCGATTTAATGAAGATTATGTGGATTTCTATTCTGACATCAATCGCTTTGGGCGAAATTTTGCTTTAGGCAATTCTTTGGATAATTTTTGTAAAAGTCTGGTCAATGAAAAACCTCCGGGGACGGTCAATCACTATGTGAGTATTGATACCCAAGTATTGGGAATGCTCTTGAAAAGGATAACGGGACAATCCCTGTCTTCTTATTTGGAAGAAAAAATCTGGCACCCCATCGGCATGGAACACGATGCGCAATGGATTACGGATAATGAAGGGATGGAAGTCGCTTTGGGAGGCTTGAATATCAGCTTGAGAGATTATGCCCGCTTTGGACATCTGATGTTGAATAATGGGCAATTCAAAGGAAAGCAGATTGTTCCAAGGCAGTGGATTAAAGATTCGGTCACTCCTGATGCGCCGCATGTGATGCCTGGGCCGAGTTCGAAATACAAATCCAATTTCGGCTATGGCTACCAATGGTGGATTCCTGAAGATGCGGATGGTGCTTTTTTGGCGAGAGGAGTTTACAATCAGTTTATTTATATTTATCCTAAGCAAGATTTGGTGATTGTAAAAAACTCGGGCAATCCGAAATATGGTCGGGCGGGAGATTATTCGATGGCGCAGACGATGGGCTTTTTTGCGGCGGTGGTGGCGGAGTTGGAAACGAAGGAAGTCGCTGAGGTGATGTTGGTGAAATAAGTAAGGATCTTTTGAAATATCGAATATCGAATTAGGGGTGTTCGGGAAAATAAAAAGGTGGAAGTTTAATTCTGGATATTAATATTGAATATCGAATCGCCAATGTTAAATAATGATTTTGACGAAAAATCGCGCATTCGTGTAGAGGTATTGATTCACCAATGATTAATTAAACTAAACCATTGCATTGACCGCCCCAATCGATATTCGATATGGAATATTTCCTCTTCTATTTTTGAATAATGATTTTTTTGACGAAAAATAGCGGAGCCTTAATTGGAGAGGAATGAATAATATGCTTTGCAAGAGCAAAAGGATTGAATAAAAATAAATGGATTGATTTTAGTTAAGTAAGTCCTTGGACACAATTGACCTTAGGATATCAAAAAAAACATTTTACCTATGCC
>CALLVY010000877.1 GCA_938015925.1 uncultured Saprospiraceae bacterium | reverse complement strand
GAAGTAGGTGCAGAAAAAATAAGGATGCATTATGTCGAAGAAGGCCCTGCGGACGGACCAGTTATTTTGTTGTTGCATGGCGAACCAAGTTGGTCTTATCTTTATCGAAAGATGATTCCTATTTTGGCCGATGCAGGCTATCGCACCCTTGCTCCAGATTTAGTTGGCTTTGGAAAATCGGATAAACCTTCGGAACAATCTGATTATACCTATGCCCGACATTTAGCTTGGTTGGGAGATTGGATTCATCAATTGGATTTACAAAATATCATTTTGTTTTGCCAGGATTGGGGGGGCTTATTGGGTCTGAGAATTTTGGCGGCGGAGCCAGAACGTTTCCAAAAAATCGTGGTCGCCAATACTGCATTGCCAACTGGAAATGTAGCCATGCCACCAGCCTTTACCGATTGGGTAAATTTCTCAAAAAATGCCCCCGAATTTCACATTAGCCAGATCATTGATAGAGCAACGGTAAGTACTTTATCACCAGAAGTGCTTCGAGCCTATGATGCGCCTTTTCCTGATGACACCTTTAAAGCGGGTGCTCGTATTTTCCCAAGTCTCGTTCCTGCCAGCACCGATGATCCAGAAGCGCTTAATAATCAAAAAGCCTGGGGCGTCTTGTCTACGCTAAACTTACCAATGTTGACGCTTTTTAGCGATACTGATCCAATTACAAATGGAGTCGAAAAAGTATTCCAGCAAATCGTACCGGGTACCAAAGGACAAGCCCATAGCATCATCGAACAAGGCGGCCATTTTCTACAAGAAGATAAGGGAGAAGAAATTGCGGACAAAATGCTTCAATGGTTGAGTTAAACACCGTCATTGGATGAATAAGTCCTAAAAATTGTTCACCAAGTGCTATTATTTTCATTTTTTATTTTCCGAACAATAACTCGTTTAGCCTCTTTTCTTTCCTCAAATATTTGGAAGCTTCCTAGCTCCACCAAACAAGGATTTGAATTTTATTTCTATACAAATAATACGATTATGACTCCTATTTTCCAGGTGTAAAATCATGGCATAAAAACTGCATTATTTAATCAAGTTTCTCTATTTTCGCATCCCGGTTTAGCAAAGATCTAATGAAGCTGTTTGAAAAAATAGAGTGATCTACCTCCAACCAAAGAAAAACATTCTCTAAACTTTATCTCCTAGACAAAGTGTCTTATTCCAAATTGCTAGTCATTATGGACTAAGCAATAATTTATTATCCTTGGATACCGGAGGTTTTCATCCATTTACAAATTAGTTAATCCACTAGGAAGAGTCGAAAAAAAAGTAGACCTTCCCCAATACAGAAAATATCATGAATTTAATCGCAAATCCGAAAATAATGACAAACCCCTGGCACGATGTAAGCTATGGCCAAGATGCTCCAGAAATGGTCAATGGGATCATAGAAATTCCAAAAAATACCCGAGCCAAATACGAATTGGACAAAGACAGTGGTCTTTTGATTTTAGACCGAGTACTTTATTCTTCTATGTATTATCCGGCCAATTATGGTTTTATTCCACAAACCTATTGTGAAGATCAAGATCCATTGGATATTTTGGTTTTTTCGCAGATTGCGGTAGTACCGATGTGTATTGTTCCTGCGAAGGTTATTGGTGTAATGCGGATGTCTGATGGTGGAGAAGCCGATGATAAAATCATTGCAGTGGCTGCGCGAGACATGAGTGTCAATCACGTCAATGACATCAGTCAATTGCCTGGGCATTTGCTTCGGGAAATGCGTTGCTTTTTTGAGGATTATAAGAAATTGGAAAATAAGACCGTTGTGGTGGAAGAATTTCAAGATCGGGAATTGGCCTTGGAGATCGTTAACCAGAGCATTAGAGATTATAAAGAGAAGTTTGGCGACAAGTAATTAAGCGCCGCGCTATCAAAAAAGGGAGCCAGAAACCGAAATTTCTGAATCCCTTGGATCCGCAAGTACCTTGGATGGTATTTGCGGTTTTATTTTGCCCTTATACCGACCGAAGTCGGCTTCCAACAGGCACCCTTTTCCTAAGAAACTTAGTAGAGGGTTTTGATAAAAATCTTTACACTACTTTGAGGCATCACCCGAAGGCGGCAGCGGTGATTTGGATCTTTATCTGTCCAAAAGAGCAATCTTAACTATTATCAGTCTCGGAGCTCATTTGCACGGTTTCAGCCTGAATGGTACCGTCCAGGCTGTTTTCTAAATATACAAAACAAAACCTTATTTGGGCAAAAATTGATTTAATATTTTTGACCCTAATCTGATCAAATGTACATTTAATAAGATGTGATATGCAAATCATTTTCTTCACAATTCATCCACAAAAGTTATCAACAATTGTTAATTTACTGGTTATCATTAGGTTATAATGTAGAATTGAAAAGTATAAATGACTAGTGTTCGGACTTTAACATTTACCGATACCAAAACAGCTTGTTATCCTAAATCGCTGTTTTTGACCCTTTCTTTTTTTTATCCGGCATACTCGCCCAGTCAAAGCGCCAGCCTCCTTCTGCTTCCCGGAGTTCATGAAAAGCCAAGGTAGCGACTACTCCTACTAGAAAAGGAGCCAAGAATGCCCCTAAGAGTGGAATTAAGAGTAAAAAGTAGGTCGTCAAACCCACCGCAACAGAAAGACCGGGATAATAAGTGGTCAATTTTGCGCTTTGCTTGATACTCATCCCGAAGATTTCGTTATAGTTGTCTAATACTGCAAATCCGAGGAAAAAGGCTTGAATCAGGATAAAGATTGGTGCTTTAATCCATGCTAAAGCAAACATCGATAAGACTCCTCCCATAAGGAACATTAGGATGTTTTCTATGATGAAATTGCGAAAGACGATCTTGATCATTCGAATTTCTGCCCTAATAAAAGTTTTGGGTGTAAAATCCTGAGAGATCCCTGTTTTGATCTCCTGAGTTCGGCGAACAAAGTGGAACACGATGATCTCTACCAAGATCAATATGATGTATTTGAATCCACTGAGGAAGAAGAAATTATAGCTTTCTGAAAAGAAATCACCAAAAAAAGAACCGATACTCATCGTCAATTCTATAGGATTCGAAGCGTGCAGATTTGAATACCAGCCATTGTAAATACTCATCAATTTCAATCCTGCCACGATTCCAATAAAAATCAAGAGTCGAAAAACCCAATTGAATTTCCAAAAACCTTCCCACAAACGATGTTCCTTGATAAACTCTATTGCTTCCAGGTTTTTTTCAAACCCAAACTTAAAGTCTTTTATAAATTGAGAAACAGAAGATCTTGAGTGCATGTAAAAGTTGATTTTATCG
>CALLVY010000876.1 GCA_938015925.1 uncultured Saprospiraceae bacterium | reverse complement strand
AGGTATTCCATATTTCATCTAGCAATCCATTTTCATATTTATACCTTTCAGAATGCCAAAGTTTCTCTTCTTCGTCATAAAAAGTACTCACAATTTTCTCTACTAATAAATCATTTTCATAGCGGTATTCATATTGTACTTTATCAGATAATTCAAAGTTTCCAAAATCACGTTCAATGTAGTTTCTCGTTTCAATAACTTTATTATCAATATCATATTCTGTTTCACATAAATAGCCATCTCCGTGATCATAAAGCCATCTACTATAAGAATAAGTCTCAAGTCCCTCCTCATTATATCTCTTTTCTCTGTAAAAAGAACTACCTAAATCCTTCTCCTTAATTAGGGTCTCCGATTCCTTGTTACCTATTCTCTTTCTTTTTAGAATAAACGCTCCATCAGAATATCTATGACTTAATAATCCTCTCCAAGGATTTTTACAATCATACTGATTTTCAATCGTGAGGATAGTATTAGAGATCCATAAACCAATATAATTATGTTCAATTTCCGCTTTGATTAAACAAGCATCCGCATCATATTCCAAACGTCTGTTATCCCTATTTTCCCAAATAGCCTCCTCTTTATTATATTTAGTTTCTTGTCTCCATACTAGTCGATTCATCTCATAAGCATGTTCCTTTTTTTCAAGCCCTACAAAAGCATTCGTCTCCTCGTCCCATTGTCTAAGTAGGTATTTGATTTCCCGACCTTCTTCATCATATTTACGACTGCACACAAGGATTTCTTTTTGATCCCTTTCCTTTTCCCAAAGTTCAGTGACCTTATCTATTTCGTGATATTCTTCATCATATTTAATTTTCGAATGGCGGTAGCTTATTAGATCAGGCTCAACCTCCTTATCCCATTCTCTGTAATGGCTCTCAATTAAGAGATCTTCAGAATTATACCTAGTGTCGAGACTCCAATTAACATAAAAGGTATCTATCGTTTTATAAGTGGTTCGAATAACATTCTGACCATAGGCAGGAGCCAAATGCAAAAGGGAAATAAGGAAAATCAATAAACGTTCTTTCATACCTCTTTTTTTTAAAGATAAGGAAGTTTATTGCTAGCTTTTTATGAAAATATTCTAAAAGTCAGGTTTTTAAAATGGACCTGGAAGGCCGGGTGGCGTTCAAATTTCAAAAAAAATCACCTCCGATTTTCAGGATGTTCTTGGACAAAAAAATCCCGAACTTTCAAAAATGAAAATTCGGGATTTCTCCTTTTTAGGATTTGAAGTTGAAGTTGTTTAAAAAGGACGACTAATGCCCTCCCACTCTCTTCTTATTCACTTCCATACAATGCGTCATCAAAAGATCAATGACCTCCTGTCCATATTCCACCGTATAGCCCAATTCTTTTGCCATAAATAAATCTTCACAAGCCAGATCTTTTTCTCCAAAAGAAAGGTTGATCAATGCGCGGACATACAAAGCATAGGAATTTCCGGGAAACAATTCTAGCGAATGATTGACATCCACCAAGGCTTCTTCGACTCGACCAAGGTGGTGATAGACCAAAGCCCGATTGCTATACAATAATCCTTTCTTAGGTTTTAACTCAATCGCTCTATTGTAAATGCGTAATGCTTCTTCGTATTTTTTAGCCTTCATTTTGGCGAAGCCAATATTGGAACTGGCCACGCTATTGTCAGGAAATTGATCTAAGATTTTTTGGTAATAGCCTTCTGCAATTTCGTATTCCTTTAGTCGTAGATAAATGTAGCCCAATTCATTGAGCACATAAGTATTGGTTTTATCTAGCTTTAGCGCTTTTTCCAAATCAAATAAGGCGCCATCGACCTCATTCATTTTAAACTTCACACTTCCTCGCGCGCCCAAAGCAAAGACCATGTCTTTCATATAATAGGCTTGCTTGACCGCCATGTCAAAATCTAAGCGGGCTTTATCCAGTTTGTGATAATTATAGTACAAGGTTCCTCGACTCATATAAGCCATATAACTACTTGGCGCCAATTCGAGGGCCATGTTATAGTCTTTTTGGGCTTCTTCGTAGGCGTGGTAATTGACTTTTTGATTGACCGTTTTATTGTCGACTCTTAAGTTGCTGACGAGGTCTCCTCTGGCGATATAATAAATTTCGTTATTCGGATTTTCATCAATGGCCAAGGTATAAAGAGCAAAAGCTTCCGCAAACTCACCATTGGCTTCTGCTTTGAATCCTTGTTCATAATAAGAATCGCCTTGGGCTTGAAGCAGTACCCCTCCAAAAAGGAAGAGGAATAAGAGTGGGATGGAATAAGATTGTTTCATAGAATTAGTGTTTGTTTTGGCACGAATCGAATCCACAGCTAGCATATTTATTAGCTATAACAAATAGCCAATCAACAATCTGTTTTTCTCTACCAAATAGAAGTAGAGAAAAGTCATTGATTCTGAACTTTTCATGTTTGTCTTAAGTTTTTTTAGCCCATTGCAATGGCTAAAAACGGGGGAAGATAGGTTGGCTGTGTTTTGGTTAGATTGAGGTTGCCTTTATAAGATATGTATTTTTTAAACACAAATCCAGTCTTGGAGGAGCTAAGAGAAATAAAAAGGGAATTTTGTCGTAAATAATTCTTTTCCGCTTGGTATCGCATGATGGAAACCGACCGAAGGGAGAAAGATTCACCTAATGAGCCAAGCAAAGAAAGCTTGAGGTTCAAAGCACCAATAAAAACATCCCTTGATTTTGGGTTCCTTAACGAATCATTACTCCCTTGGCATTCAAAAATGGAATGGGCGTAAAATTCAATTCGTCAATACTGCCTTTTACAAACACATATTTTTTATCATACATATACCCTTCGAAACGGAAGGAGACCCAATATTCGTTGGTGAGTTGGAATAGGCTGGTTTGGATGGGTTCTATTTTAATGATTTCCAAAGGGCCGATGGCCTCAAAGAAATGCCTGAGCGTCGTTGTTTTAAAGTCTTCCCCATCAATTTCTCCATAACCATGAGAATTAATAAATACATCCGTAATCGGATCTTCTTTTAGGTTGAGGATATAAGTATCCCAGAGTTCTTCTCCGATTCGTGGAACGATAGCAATGGCCAAATCTTCCACCTTAAGTTTAGGAATATCTTTTTTCATTTGCTGTAAAAATAGGTCTTTATAATTACGATATCATGGACTAATCGAAATACAGAAAGTAGGGAATAGACTCTTTTGTCCCGTATCAAGATTTTTTAACGTAGAAAAAATAAAATGGGTTTGAGATTAAATGATTTTTTTTTAAACCCAAAAAAACACTTCATTTTTCACATTAAACTAAGCTTCATTTATCCACTGAAAATCAAAGAGTTCCATAAAATACTTCTTCAAATGCTCCTTCACCTCCGCCTCGTCAATTTCCTTACCCAGCTCTAAGGCCAAACTAGTAACGGCCTTATCCTCATCACTGATACCACAAGGAATAATGTTTTTAAAATAAGTCAAATCTGTATTGACATTAAAAGCTAAGCCATGCATGGTCACCCATCTACGGAGATGAACGCCGATGGCACATATTTTTCTTTTAGGTAAAACATCGGTCGCTGCCAACCAAACCCCTGTGAATCCTTCTTCTCTTCCTCCTTCTAAGCCATATTCTCCCAAAGTTCGAATGACTACTTCTTCCAGAAAATTTACATATTTTTTGACATCCGTAAAAAAGCATTCCAAATCAAAAATAGGATAAACTACGATTTGGCCAGGGCCATGAAAGGTAATATCTCCTCCCCGATTGATCTTATAATATTGAATCCCTTTCGCTTCCAGCTCCTCCTCATTCAATAATAAGTGCTCCACAGATCCACTTTTCCCCAGCGTATATACAGGCGGATGAGCACAGAAAATAAGGCGATTCTTTTGATCTTCTCCTTTCTGCGACCAAGGTAGTTTTCTATTATTGCGTTTTACATCAACCATGGCATCCAGAACCTTGTATTGATAATCCCAGGCTTTTTTATAGTCAATTTCTGTTAAATCTTCAAAAATCACTTGCCGTACTTCTATGTTATTCATGACGCTAAGGTAGGAGATTGTTCTCATCCCGACAAATGAATCTTTCGATTCTCTCAGGACTTTTGTATATTTATAAGACAATTCACTTAGCCCTCTACCCAAAACCTCCTTCAGTATTTTTATCAAACAGAATTTCCCATGAAATATCTAATAACCGTATTATGTATATGGTGTTCGGTGGTTTTATTGACGGCCCAACCCGCTCCAGATTTTACCATTACTGCTACAGATGCGGAGGTGCATTCTTTATATGCCGATTATCTCAACCAAGGTAAAACGGTCGTTTTGGAAATAATGTTCACCACCTGTCCTCCTTGTAATAATATTGCTCCGCTGATCGAAGAACTCAACCAGGATTGGGGAGCGGGGAATATGGATGTGGTTTTTCTCTCTTTAAGTGATAAAAGCTTTGATGACAATAGTGATGTGGCCGCCTGGGAAAGCATGCATGGCTTAAGTTATCATGGCGCGGGACAAGATGGAGGAAGTTTAAGTGCAGTCGCTCCTTAT
>CALLVY010000875.1 GCA_938015925.1 uncultured Saprospiraceae bacterium | reverse complement strand
TTGGTCGCTTCGCTTTGCAACAGCATTAATAGCTGATCGTCTGACATATTTTTTACAGATGCTTCCAAATAGATTAGGATTTGGTCTTTTGACTAATGAATTGAAGTAGGGTTTAATGGTTTACGAAAAAAAAGGTGGATCGTTGCTATTAGCCGATGACTGCTTTAATTCGCTATTCAGGCTTTGGGGGCAGAAATAGGTTCCGTATCATCAATTTTATCCAAATGCAAGACCACTCCTTCCCCTGGTACATCAAAATACATTTTCTTAAACCTGACGCCCCAAATAAGCGATTGAGTCGAAAAGGAGCAATTGAGGTGGACTAATTGAGCATAAGTCTCATCATAACCTTTGATCTTTACGATGAATTCTCCATTCATCCGACGGAGATCGGCTTCAGATTTTTTATACAATGGGCTATTTTCAGTGATGGGGTGAACGATAGTCCAATTGAGCGGAAATAAAGCGACCTTATCTCTTTCTAGGCTTAAGGTATGATAGCCCCTTTTTATTTCTGCTCCTCGCTCTTCCAAACAAGTAAAAAGTACGATTGCTTCCAGGTCAACAATTTTGTTCTTGCGTTTATTGACGATGCGAAATTGGAAACTTTCTCCATCTTGATAGGGGGCAATAATGGCATTTTTACTCACCAAAATCTGTGCTTTAGGTTTGGCAAAACGGGCAAAAATAAGTCCCGTCACCAAAGCAAAAGCCATCAAACCAATCAAAGAATCAAAGGAAGCGATCATATGCGACCAAAAACCATTGGGGCTCATGGTCCCATAACCAAGTGTCGTAAAGGTTTGAATGCTAAAAAAAGTAGTATTGGCTAAATCTTCAAAAAACGAACCGGAAGGCTCTAATCCTGAGATCGTTTCTAAGCCAGTCAACAAAAATAAAAATCCGAAAAACACATTAATCCCAATAAAGGCACATAAAACAATCAATAAGAAAAAAGACCAGGATATCCCAACCAAAGAATGATAGGGAGACCAATAATGCTTGCCTTCTCTAACAACATTAAATGTCCCATCAGGATTAACAATCTGGTGAGATTCTGTAATCTTACTTCCCAATCCAAAATCATCATTCTCTTTTTTCTTTTTCATTTAGCTTAGGTCTTTCTATTTTAGCGGAGGCTACGAAAGGTATTGTATATCAACAGCCTCTAAACAAAAATACATTGAAAAAATTTAACATCCATCAAGACATTCGAAAAGCAACGACTTTGCCGGCTTCTTTTTATCGAAGTGCTACTGCTTTCGAACAAGTCAAGGAAAATATTTTTACCCGCTTTTGGCAATATGCCGGAGACAAAAACGAAATCGCCAAAGCTGGTGAGGTCAAACCTTTTACCCTTTTACCAGGCGTTTTGAATGAGCCTTTGTTTTTGAGTCATGATCGGAAAGGACAGTTTCATTGTTTGTCAAATGTCTGTACCCACAGAGGAAAAATCTTGGTGGAAGAAGCGGGCGAACAACGACTCCTCAGTTGCCGCTATCACGGTAGGTGTTTTGGTTTGGATGGAAAATTTAGGTCCATGCCGGCTTTTGAAGAAACAGAAAATTTCCCTAGCGAAGCCGACCACCTTCCAGCTGTTTCTCTCGAAACCTTTATGAATCTCTTTTTTGTTTCGCTCAACCCGCTGGTCTCTTTTTCAGAAATGATCCAACCCATCAAAGAAAGACTATCCTGGTTGCCATTTGACCAATTGCGCCACGAACCCAAAGCCAATGCGGACTACCATGTCAAAGCCAATTGGGCTTTGTATGTCGATAATTACTTGGAAGGTTTTCACATTCCTTTTGTTCATCCGGGATTGAATGAGGCATTGGAATTGGAAGAATACGATTACGAAATTTTTCCTTATTGTAATTTACAAGTTGGTATTGCCAATGAAGGAGAATTGTGTTTCCATCCACCAGAAGGTCATATGGATCACGGGAAAAAAGTACTCGCCTATTATTGGTGGCTTTTCCCAAACCTTATGTTCAATCTCTATCCCTGGGGTGTTTCTTTTAATAGCATCGAAGCACTCAATTCTCAAGAAACCATGGTGCGTTTTCGCAGTTATTATTTCCCAGACAGTCCTTATCAGGAAGAAAACAAAACATTACATCAAACAGAGTTGGAAGATGAATCCGTTGTAGAAAGTGTTCAATTGGGTATCCAATCCAGACTTTACAACAGCGGTCGTTTTTCACCTTCGATGGAACGAGGGGTACACCATTTTCAGCGTTTGATAAATCGTTTTGTAGGGAAGTGATTATACCTTGGGTTGATCGTCTGATTCTTCTAGAGTTTCCCCTTCTTCTGGGTTTTCATCCTCCTCTGGATTTTCGAGGGCATCAGGACCTTTGAGGTCTTCAAGGTTTTCAGTAGTGCTTATTACTTCTTCCTTGACCAAAAGGTTTTCGGTAGAAAAAGGAAGGACTACTTGCGGGCCATCAATGATTTGTAATTTCTTTTGCCCTTGCAGGTATTTACGGCGCATTTGTAATACGAGCATACTACAAAGCAATAAGCCCAATGCCACTCCGATTCTAATCCACAAACCTTGTTCGGAACGAATCCGGCTTTCCAGGAAATAAGGGTTCGGTGCCTTCGGCGTTCCCTGCCCTTTGATGACTTCCCAGTTTTCAGGATCTTGATTATTCAAACTCGGTAATAATAAAGCCAAAGAAAAAGTAGTATCCATTGGTTCTACGCCATAACTGACGCTATCAATCGACGCTCCATCATTGGTATAAAGTGCGAGATGTTCTTTTCGTTTGCTTAAGCCAAAATTAAAATTTCCAATCACATTGGTGACGGCTGGATATTCTTTGCGGAAAGCGGCGCTATCCTGACAAAGGATGAGGTAACTTTCTGGTGCCAGAGTAACAGAAGGAAGAACGAATTCGTGTTTCACATCTGAAAAAACCCAAGCGCTTAAGTCTACCAATTCTTCTGAGTTATTATAAATCTCAACCCAGTCACCAGCGATTCTCGCATTCGGATTGATTTCATTAAAAATCACTTTCCCGGCCAAAGGATGAATATAGGATTCAAACACTGCGTGTAACTGCAATGGTTTTCCTTTCTTCACTTGTAAAGACAGGTCATAAATATTTTCATCTACGTCTATGCCTTCCCAATGGGAAAAACGATATCCATAATTAGGTACCGCTTTTAATTGAATCGGAATATTTTCAAAATAGATTCCTTTAAAAGTTTCTGCTTTAATTTTAATATTATCATTGAGCAAGAGATGTCCTCCTTCGGTACTACTCGCCACCAATTCTCCCAAATCTCCCGTATCAAATTTTTCTTTCAAATGCGTTCGTACATACTCCGGTCGACGAAGCGCAAACTTCTTCATGATCCGAATGTGATGTTCCCATTTGTCTTCACTCAAATTCCATCGATCAAAATGTCTGGAAATTTCAGGCTGCAAACGTCGTCGGTGTTGGTCGATAGAAGCAGACGTTCTTTCTTCTGCAAAAGTCGTATTCAGGTGATCCGCAAAACGATTGATGAATTGCTTTTCGAAAACTTCATTTTTTAATAAATTTCTCAAGATAAAAGTACTCCAGGGCGGATTAGGCCAAGAAGGACCATTGGGCTCGGTGTGAAAAGCCAGACTATTTTTTTTATAAGCTTTGGAACTATGCAAACCAAATCCCCAATCCGTATCATAAAGAATCCAGCGCCAGCGCCCCGTTGGCGTTTGAGGTCTCCAAAATTTGATATTTCCACCGGCATCCTGATTATCAAAAAAGATTTGTGCGATTTGATAATTCATAAAATTGTCCACTTCCATTTGTGATTGGATGTAGGCATAATGTGCTTCATTGGCAAGCGAATGCTTTTTCATATAGCGGAGCATCCGAAGGTAATGTTGTCGATTTCCACGCTTGAGCGTAGATTGATGCTCGATCAAATCAATGCTGTCTTTTTCCAAATCGAAACGATCTCCAATAAAGGTTCGGTTGATTTTTTCCCGGATATTGTAAATTCCCCAATAGTCGCCATTGAGGTATACATGAGAAGGACGGTAACTTTGAACCTCTAAATCCCAATCCTTCAGTAAGCCCGTCATAAAGGCATCTCGGAAATGGGTTTTCCCAAAATCGGAACCGGAGTTTCTTAGTACCAGGTATTTGTAACTCTTGTTTCCTTCCTTTCCAAAAATTCGATGTTTGAATCTTTTTTTACCGTAGCGATCTCTGGAAATCAGCGTAATAGACTTTTGTGGAAAAAGGCGACTCATTCCTCCAAAGAGGCGAAAGCCCGTCAAACTGCTGAATTCTTTTTTCCGATCTACTTCAAAAAGCTCCGTGTGGATCAAAACCTCCCGGCGACTCCAAAAGTTAGCGCCCTCTTTAGTCCATAGAGAATCATTGGCATTGGGCCCTTGTACATAAAGACCGGTTTCGGAATCGAATAATATGGAAGGGGTAACCCCGAGGGAAATGACTGGGAAGCTAGTTTCGGCTTCTTCTATAAAATAGGTATTGCCTGTTATTTTACTTTTACGCCCAGTTTGGAGTGCAATCGCCTGGACAATCGTGGTTTTCTTGATTCGAATAGGTCCCTTGTAGGGATTGGCTTGCGCATCTGGGAGGCTTCCATCAGTCGTATAGTAGATTTTTGTTCCAGGGCAAAGCAATTCCAAGGATATAGATTCTTGATAAAATCCACCTGCCAGTGAAAATTCAACGACTAATTTTTTTTGCTTTTCTTCTTTGACAATTTCCTGTACGCTCTCATTCTGTGCGAATAGAGTTTGACTGAGAAACAGACTTAAACAAAATAAAAAGAGGGTACGCAAAGAAGAAAGAATTAAAAATTAGAAAATCTACTCACTAAGTATTCGGTTTTACGCAGAAAAACCA
>CALLVY010000874.1 GCA_938015925.1 uncultured Saprospiraceae bacterium | reverse complement strand
TATCTCAGAAAGTTGTTCCAGACGCTCCAAAGGAATCCAATCGATCATAAGTTTATTGCTGTTGCGTGGTGTTTATTGGTTCTTCAACGCTGAAAGTAGGACATCCAACGCCTCGGTTGCAAGAAGAGAAAGTAGCAAGGGCCACAAGTACTACTGCGGCAAAAACAACTTGTTTAACATTTCGTGATTTCATCTTTTTGAATTTTAGATATGATTATGGGTAACAAATTTAACAATTAAGAATACTTTTGTCCTATAAATGCTTAGGAATATTCACATTAAACGTCATTTGTACAACGCTTATTACTAGTGAAATGTTGAAGAAAGCCGGGTTTAAGCATTAATTAACCAAAATTGCACGAATTAGATGAATATACACCTGATTGCGACTGGGGGAAGTGCCATGCATAATTTAGCTATTGCACTCTATTACAATCATCATACCGTAACGGGCTCTGATGATGAAATCTACGATCCTGCAAGATCCCGATTAGCAGAAAAAGGCTTATTGCCAAAGGAGATGGGATGGTTTCCAGAAAAAATCACAAAAAAGCTAGATGTTGTTATCCTGGGCATGCATGCTCGTCCGGATAACCCGGAATTGAAAAAAGCAAAGGAGTTGGGGATTCCTATTTATTCCTATCCCGAGTATTTATTCAATCATGCAAAAGATAAAAAAAGATTAGTCATCGCTGGAAGTCATGGAAAAACGACCACCACAGCTATGATTATGCATGCTTTGAAATTCCATAAGTACGATTACGATTTTTTGGTTGGTGCTCAATTGGAAGGATTTGACAATATGGTTCGCCTTTCTGATGCACCATTGATTGTCATCGAAGGAGATGAATACCTTTCTTCTCCAATTGATCGACGACCAAAGTTTTTACATTATAAACCACATATTGCCATTATCACTGGAGTCGCCTGGGATCACATCAATGTTTTCCCAACCTTCGAAAACTATGTGGAACAATTTGAGCTATTCATCAAGAGTCTGGAACCTTCCGCAGATTTATACTATTACAAGCAGGATCAACATTTATCAAAATTGCTGAACGAAATTCCAGAGAACCTAAATGCAATTGCCTACGAAGCTTTTCCCGCTCAAATAAAAGAAGGACAGACCTTTTTGCAATTGGAAGAAGGCGAGTTCCCATTACAAATTTTTGGTCAACACAATTTAGAAAATTTACAAGCCGCCTGCCTGGCTTGTGAATCTGTAGGTATGACCCGCATGGAATTCCTGACCGCTCTGGCTTCCTTCACCGGAGCCGCCAAAAGAATGCAAACACTCGCGACCAATACCAAATCCATTGCTTTCCAGGATTTTGCCCATGCTCCTTCCAAAGTAAAAGCGACTATTAAGGCCGTCAAAAGCCAGTTTGGAAAGCAAAAACTTTGCGCCTGTTTAGAATTGCACACCTTTAGTAGTCTCAATAAAGATTTCCTGCCACTATATAAAGAAGCGATGAACGCAGCAGACGAAGCCTATGTCTTCTTTGCAGACCATACTTTGGAAATGAAAAAATTGCCTCCGATTTCGAAAGAGGAAGTCCAGGAAGCTTTTGCACATCCCAATCTACAAGTGATTAAGGACAACGAATTACTATTGCAAGAACTACGAACTAAAAACTGGGAGGATAAAAATTTATTAATGATGAGCTCCGGTACTTTTGGTGGTTTCGATTTAAAGGCGATCGCGAAGGAGTTATTATCGGAATAGTTAAGTTAAAATATATTTGAAGTATCATGAATATTGAAGAATTTCAAAGCTATTGCTTATCCAAAAAAGGAGTAGAAGAATGTTTTCCTTTTGATGAAAAAACCTTGGTTTTTAAAGTAATGGGAAAAATGTTTGCGTTGACTGGCCTGGAGAGAGAAGAATTTCAAGTCAATCTAAAATGTGATCCCGAATACGCCTTAGAACTTCGAGAAGAACACATCGATATTGTAGAGGGTTGGCACATGAGTAAGAAACATTGGAACACGGTTTTTTTCGAAAGAGGATTAAATGATTCTTTGCTTTGTGAGTTGGTTGATCATTCTTATGATTTAGTCGTAAAGAAATTAAAAAAAGCAGATCGGGCATTGCTCGAAAAATTATAAATAGAATTGGAGGATACCAGAAAAGTTGATTTTTTAATTGTGGGGCAAGGACTCGCCGGAACACTATTGTCATATTTTCTCAGAAAAGAAGGGCAATCAGTCTTGGTCATAGACGCCAACCACCAAAGTTCTTCCTCCGCTATCGCTGCCGGAATTATCAATCCGATTACTGGTTATAGATTTGTAAAAAGCTGGCTTTTGGAGGACTTACTTCCATTCGCCAAAGAAACGTATGGCGACCTAGCGGATCAATTTGGACAAACCTTTTTTCAAGAACGAGAAGTACTTCGAATTCTTTTTAGTGCTGGAGAAGAAAATGATTGGCTGGCGCGAACGGCACAAGAAGGTTGGTCGAAATATGTCAAAGATAGCGAAGACTGGCAAGAGTGGGAGGGGGTAGCTTTTCCAGGATTTAGTCAGGGCGTATTGTATGGTGCGCAAGTGGACGTTGGGGCATTGATCAAAGTCTATCAAAAAGAATTGCTTTCGCAAAAGCTGCTGATCGACGAATCCATGGATTTTGATAAATTACAGATCACAGAAGGTCAAGTGCAATACGGAAACCTCTCCGCTCAAAACATCGTTTTCTGCGAAGGCCATCAAGGCCAAAAGAATCCTTGGTTTTCTTATCTTCCTTTTGAAGTAGCCAAAGGAGAAGTTTTGGTAATAAAGCTGGATAAAACCCAGGCCAAAAGAATTTTAAAACACAAAATAATCTTGGCTCCACTCGGCGAGGATCTTTATTGGGTCGGTTCCAATTATGAGCACAAACCCAAAGATGATCTTCCCAGTGATCGAGGTAGAGATTTTATTCTCAAAAAACTACAACAAGTACTGAAAATCCCTTTTCAAGAAATAGACCATCTGGCCGCCATTCGACCGGCCACTTTTGATCGTCGACCATTCCTGGGCCGGCATCCTCAATATCCCGCATTGGCTATTTTTAATGGACTTGGAGCCAAAGGATCTAGTTTGGCGCCCTATTTTGCCAAGCAACTCTGCGATCATTTATTATCCGGAAAAGCACTTCATCCAGAGGTAGATATTGCCAATCGACAGAAAAAGTAGGGTTCTAAATTAATTCATTTGGTCAATTTGCCTTACACAAAAGTAAGGGAGTGTGTACTACAAAACCATTTGCTCGCCTATTGCTAGATTATCCTAGGAAATTTAGCAATGATTCTGCGGAATCAGCGAAACCGACAGAGGAGGTTCATAAGCGATAGCGAACTAAATCTGCGGGAAACCTTTTTGTTTTATTATGCTCTTTATACTAGTCCAAATGGATGCACATAGAACCAAAAATAGAGGAATTCAAAAAATAATTCAAAATAAATAAGCAAAAGTGTCACAAAGGCCAAAATTCTCAGTCTTGGCTTTTTAACTATTAGTGAAACAAGGCTTTAGCCTTGGTTTTAGCCTTGGTTTTACTTTCGTGAGTGAGAGCGATTAAATGTTATTTACCGGGAAATTCTATCCCCGAAACTTCAATAAGAAATGTCAAAATTCGATCAATTACTAGCCAAAAATCCTGTTGCAATAGTAGGATTGGCCTCTGTTTTTGCTGATGCAGAGAATCTGGAACAATACTGGGAAAACATCATCTCTGGTGTGGATTGCATCAAAGAAATTCCTGAAACCCGTTGGAAAATTGAGGATTACTACGATCCTGACCCAATGGCTCCTGATAAAACCTACTGTAAAGTAGGTGGTTTCCTCCCTGAAATAGACTTCAACCCTATGGAGTTTGGCTTACCGCCAAATATTCTGGAAGTAACTGATACTTCTCAACTGTTAGGTTTATCCGTAGCAAGAGATGCTT
>CALLVY010000873.1 GCA_938015925.1 uncultured Saprospiraceae bacterium | reverse complement strand
CGTTGGACGGCTACCGATTGCAATCAGGCGACCAGTTCTTGTGTACAAGCCATCGTTTTTAATAACATAGCGATTCAAGCTCCGGCAGATACTATTTTAGATTGTACTTCCAATATTCCTTTGGATCTACTCGGTAATCCCGATCCTGCGCTAACTGGTTTCCCACAAGGATGCAATGTTTCCTATACTTATATTGACATCAATGTAGCAAGCCAGGCTTGCCAGGGTGGAACCAATATTGGCTGTTATAAAGTAAGAAGAGAATGGGTGATGGTAGATAATTGCACCAATGTGAAAACCATCGAATTTCAAACGATTCAAGTAAGAGATACGGTTGGGCCTACTATACAAGGAGTGGCGGATGCTACCATTAGTACGATTTCTGATCCTTGTATTGCGACTTATGATGTTCCTGCTCCGATACTAATGGACAATTGTTCTGATTTAAGTGACCCCTTTGGATATACGGTCAATACTTCAGCAGGAACACTTACTCGTTCGACTACAACTGGACTTTATTCCCTTAGCAATCTGCAACTAGGAACTTTTCAGTTGACTTATCGTGCGGAAGATTGTTGCGGAAATGTCACCGAATCTATGGTCGATGTTGCTGTGGAAGATCTCGTTCCTCCTTTTGTCAATTGTGAATCTTTTCGAACTACGACTTTAACTTCAGGAGGGATTGGTTCTGTACAAGCCATGTCATTTGATGATGGAAGTTTTGATGGCTGTAGCCCAAGGGTTTGGTTTAAAGCGATTAGAGAAGACAATACAAATTGTGCGACTTTGAATGGAGATGATAATCCAGGAGGAGCCAATGATATCTGGTATGATGATGAAGTGTTTTTCTGTTGTGAAGATGTTGGAGATACGGTAATGGTAACCTTAAGAGTTTTCGATGTGGATCCGGGAGCAGGGCCGATAGATCCTACGCGGATGATCGGTACGGGTGATTTAGCAGGACATTTTAATGATTGTTCTAATGCTGTTTTGGTCAGAGATGGCTTGATGCCTTTTGTGAGTTGTCCACCTAATATTACCGTCAGTTGTGATTTTTGGTTTGATAGAAATGATTTATCCGGAACCTTCGGAACGGTGGTTACCGATGTCGCCAATCAAAATGACATCATCATCAATGATCCTGGAAATCCAGGTGTCCCCGCTAATAATAACTGGGGCCAGGATGGAATTGCCGGAAACAATTGTGGCAACTTGACCATTAGTACCGATTCGGTTTTGAATCTCACTTGTGGGGCCGGTTCTATCGTTAGATTATTTACTGCCACGGATCCAAATGGAGAAAGCTCCACTTGTACCCAAACGATCACCTTTACAAATTTTACCCCCTACTTTATAAGCGACACCGCGCCAGGAAATGCCAATCCCAACGATGGCGTTATCTGGCCTGCCAATTATGAAAACACAAGTGTGACCAGTTGTTCTTCTGATACGAGTTCTTCCATCACAGGAGCGCCGATTATTGAAAACGAAGGTGTTTGTTCAATGGTAGCGGTTACTTCTACAGATGAAGACTTATCTGGAACTCCTTTTTGCCGCGCCATTCGCCGAACTTGGAGAGTGACTGATTTATGTAATTTTCCTCCAGTAAATCCAGCGGTAAATCCTGGGCAATGGTCCTACACACAGTTTATCTATATCAGTGATGGAACTGCTCCTGTTTTTACTTCTTGTGATGACATCACGCTTGGTGTCTTTGACTTTGATGCCAATTGTGAAACGACTTTAAACTTAAGCAATGAAGCGACCGACAACTGTCAAGGTACTGCGGACTTAGATTATATTTGGAGTATTTTTCTAAATAATACTTCGCCTTCAGGAAGTGTGGCTAGTTTCTCAGGAACAGGTTCTTCTTTTTCTCAAAATGTACCTTTGGGGAATCACGCTGTGGTCTGGAAAGTAAGGGATCAATGTGGCAATCCGAATGAATGCGTACAATTGGTTGCTGTAGTTGATTCTTTAAACCCAGTGGTAAAAGCCATCGACGGACATGCCATTAACCTCAATGATGTTTCGGAATCGGCTACGATGCTAGCTGCTAAAATTGATGGTGGAACTTTTGATTCTTGTGGATCTATTGTACAGCGCTTATTGGTCTTTCCATCTCTTGGAACAGGACAAACGGCACCTCCAGCTGGTGCCACAGATCAGGTCACTTTTACTTGTGCCAATACGAGTAATCATCCGGCTACCGTTCAAGTTGATTTTTGGGCGCTGGATGCCGCAGGCAATTGGGATTATGTAACAACCAATATCATTGTTCAAGACAACAGTAGTACCTGTACAACTGCTCCTTCTGCGAATATCGCCGGACAAGTAGAAAACGAATTGGGCGCTAATATCAATAATGTAAAAGTCGCTGTTGGAGATGCTTTGTTCTCTTATACCGAGACTAGTGGATTGTACGAACTTACCGATTTGCCGACCAATGATGATTATCAAGTTACTCCAATTTTGGATGGAGCTTATCGCGAAGGTGTCAGTACCCTCGATTTGGTTTTGATCAGTCGTCACTTGATTGGAATTCAAGCCTTAGATTCTCCCTACAAGATTATTGCAGCGGATATAGACAATGATAAAAATGTGAGTACGATAGATATGATAGAATTGCAAAAACTATTGCTCTATATCAATACTTCTTTCCCTAATAATAAATCTTGGAGATTTATAGATGCAAACTTTGCTTTCGCAAATCCAGGCAATCCTTTTGCTTCTCCTTTTCCTGAAATCTATGATATTCCGGTATTGGAAAATGACATGTCTGGAATTGATTTTATCGGACTAAAAGTTGGAGATGTCAACTGTACAGCCAATCCAAACCTTTCCGCTCCTGCGAATGACCGGGAATACGATGGTTCTTTATTGATGCAAATTGAAGAAGAAGAATTGTCGGTAGGTGAGACCTATGCCTTAGAGGTCAGAGCTAAAGATTTTAAAAATATTGCAGGTTATCAGTTTGTACTTGGCTTTGATGTGGAAGCATTGGAATATATAGAAGATAAAACGAATGAACTCCTTGGCTTGACGCCAGCTAATGTTGGTGAAACGCTTTTAGCAGAAGGATTGATTCCTATGAACTGGGCACAGGCCGATTTGCAAAATATTGCAGATGATGAATTATTATTTCAATTGACCTTTAAAGTGAAAAAAGCAACAAGCTGGAGCAATGCGATTTGGATCGCTCCCGAACTTACGGAACCGGAGGTTTATTCTTCAAGCAACGAGGGGGAAACCTGGGATAGACTTTTACCAGAATTTGATTTTGGAAAATCCACAAGCTTGGAGGCACAAGAATTTGCTTTGTATCCAAATAAACCCAATCCCTTTAAAGAAGAAACGATGCTTTCTTTTTATTTCCCAGAAGCGACTACAGCGAAGTTGACCATCTATGATTTGTCAGGAAGAATTTTGAAAGTCATAGAGCAGACTTATGCGATGGGCTATCACGAGCAAGTCGTTTCTCGGGCAGATTTGGCAGCGAGTGGTATTCTTTATGCAAAGTTGGAAACCCAAAAGGATTTCGCTATTCAAAAGATGATTCTATTAGATTAAAAATATTAAAGATGCTGTTCTAGAACTAATTAGAAACCAGTTCTTGGAATGACCCTCTCCTTCGGGAGAGGGTTTTTTTTTGTTCTATTGAGAAATGGACAATCTATTAAGTTCCGATGATTTTTTTGAAGAATCAAGTTGTTCAAACGCTAATCTTTTCTTTAGAATCTATCCAGATAAGCTTCTTTAGAAATGGTAAGAGATAAAACAGAAGAAAGGAGCGATTTTTATAGGGAAAGTAAATCTTTTCAAACCGCTCTTCATTCAAAAAAGAATTATGGAAGTTAAAATCAATCTCCGCGCTTTTTTATCATTATGTTGGCTGTTTTTACTATTGATTATTACTCTTTTTGTGTCCGCCTTTATGTGGCCGAATGTTCCCCCAGAGGAGCATTTAAGCGATTCCGAAGAAACTACTATTCCTTTAGGGAATAGTACCTCAGATTTCGATCCTGGTCAGATTAGTGAAGGCAAGGTGTTGTTCCGAAACAACTGCGCCACCTGCCATAATAAAAACATGAAGGATGACATGACGGGCCCTGCCTTGGGAGGAATTACGGAACGTTGGGAAGATTTCCCTTCTGCTGATTTGTTTCAATGGATTAGAAATTCTCAGGCTCTGGTACAAGAGAAACATCCTAGGGCAATGTCGCTCTGGAAAGAATGGGACAAAAAGCCCATGACCGCTTTTCCAAACTTGACAGATGAAGACCTGACCGCCTTGGTCGCTTATATTGAAAGGAAGTAAAAAGTGGTACGCAATTTTTATTAAGAAAAAAATTATTCCCGAACCCAAATCTGGTACTCTCGGCCTTGCAATTTTTTTACCCAAGAGTTCGCTTCAGGCTTCCAATCCTTGGGCCCTAGTTTTAACATAACCCGCTCGTCGATGATCGCCAGGTAGTGGCCATCACTTGCTTCAATAATTTGCAAATCACTTTCACTGTGGATCCCATAATCTTTTCGTAGTCGGATTATTTTTTTCAATGCGACCCTGATCTTTGGATCAACCAAATGGTCCCAAAAAACACATGGAATTCCAGGATGCGTCAGGATGTAGGCATAGCCTTCCAAAATTTCGTTGGTAGGAAAAGGCCAATGAGCCTGAGTACTTCCCGTATCGTGATTGTCAATAAAGGTGACCGACTTGGCAGGCCACCAGCCAATGAGCCCTGGTGCCTTTCCATGATTGGATAGTCGCCAGAGTGAACCTTGAACGGCTTCTTGTAAAATACCTTTAGTGGTAAAATCAAAAGTTGTAGAATTACCATTGGTCGCATCAACCCAGTCAGCGAGTAATTGGCGATGTGGATCTGGATTGTTGAGGTCGAGATTCGTCCAAAGTTCTCCTACTGAAAAATAAGGTTGAGTCGCTTCATTGTACATCCGATTGAAAACGCCAGAATAGCCTTTCGTATAATCGTATCGCCAACCATCAAAACCAATTTCCTTTTGCAAAAACTCCAACCATCTAATGATGGCTCTTTGCAATTCCGGGTTGGAATGATCCAGATCTCTCGCCGCATTATAATTGTCGCCACTATCTCTTCGGCCCATTGGCGTTCCTCCTTTGCTTCGCCATTCATCGTTATAAGTAATGGTCCAATTGTCCCAGTTCGGATTGGTAAAATCCGCCCAGCCTTTGGTACCTACTCGATGATTGATGACGATATCAGCGATAACTTTGATCTCGTTTTGGTGGCATTTTTTGATGAGGTGTTCCAGAGATTTTCGATTCCCATAAGCACTATCGAGATTGTTTAGTTCTCGTGGTAAATAGCCTTCGGGCGAAGCCGCATCAGAAGCAGGTGGCAACCAGATAAGGTCTATCTGAGCTTTCGCAATCATAGCGATTTTGGTCGATAGGTGTTTCCACCAGCCTTTTGGATGTCGGGCAGATTCCCAGTTGAATCCTTGTAAGAGTACGTCGGTATTTTTAGAGATGATAGGGGGGCTTAAAGAAGTTAGAAGAATGGACTGCTTATTAGGAGTGTTCAGAAAAAAATAGAAAAGGAAATATTCATTTGCCAATATCAAATATTGATTGGGGCGATCAATGCAATGGTTTAGTTTAATTAATCATTGATGAACCAATACTTCTCCACGAATTCGCGATTTTTCGTCA
>CALLVY010000872.1 GCA_938015925.1 uncultured Saprospiraceae bacterium | reverse complement strand
ACAATAAAAACATTTTTGGCATCATGCAATTGCTGCATAGGATTGGTCACGGAAGTCTTGGGATCTTTTCCCATGCGCGTGGTGCCCACTTCATGGATGATCTGTCCGGGAGCCAATAAGCCGTAGTCTTTATCTTTACCAGGCGTATCTCCAATCACTGTACCCCCCATGTTGTCGATTAGTTCTTCAAAAGTCTGCTGCATGTGTTTGGCCTGTAGCCTTTCATGATCCGACCATTTATAATCAAAACGCAAAACCGGAATCCCAAACTCATCCACCACCTCCGGATCAATTTCACAGCGATTGTCATATTGCGGAATAGATTCTCCTCGACCACCAAAACCGATAACGGCACCATAGAATCTTTTGACATCCTCGCGCAGTTTGTCGCCATAGCCTCCGATGGTTCCGCCAATGTATTTGTTCATCGCCGATGCATCAAAACCAAAACCATAAGCCGGCATTCCCAGACCACCCCAAATTTCGATATGATAGCCTCTGGGGAAATCCAGGTTCTTATTGTCGAGCCACCAGGGAGAGTAGACATGCATACCACCTACACCATCTTCATTGTAGACCTTTCGGTTCATCAAATCAGGAATAAAACCTGCTCGACTAGAGCCGGTAGAATCGTGGAGGTAGCGACCGACGAGGTCGCTGCTGTTGCCCAATCCATTGGGATGTTGTTTGCTTTTAGAATTGAGAAGGATTCGGGCAGAGCTACAAGCCGAGGCGCCGAGTACAACGGTCTTGCCTCTCAGTTTGTATTCCATGCGATCTTCCTTGTTGATATAAGAAACACCCGTAGCAAGACCTTCGTCATTGGTCGTTACGGTGCGAACCATGCAGTTGGTAAAGAGATCAATTTGTCCACCATTTTTTTGGGCAGGAAAAATCAAACAAGAACCCGAAGAGAAGTCGGCATAAGCACTACAAGAGCGAGCGCATTGGCCGCAATAAAAACAGACGCCGCGATCTTCGTTGATTCGTTTGGTGAGAATAGACAAGCGGGAAGGGATGGTAGTAACTCCCATTTTTTTGGCCGCTTTGATGTAGTACAAATCGTGCAAACGAGGCTTGGGAGGCGGTAAGAAAAAACCATCAGGATCATTGGGTAAATTTTCCTTGGAGCCAAAGACGCCAATTAATTTATCGAGTTTATCGTAATAGGGTTTGACCTCTTCGTAGCTGATGGGCCAATTGTCGCCCAGTCCGTCGACGTCTTTGTGTTTAAAATCTTTGGGGCCGAAGCGGAGGGAGATTCTTCCCCAGTGGTTGGTTCGGCCACCGAGCATTCGAGATCGCCACCACATAAAATTAGTATCGCCTTTTTGGGTGTAGGGTTCTCCTTCGACTTCCCAATCGCCATAAGACATATCATAGTCGCCAAAGGCGCGTTTGGTACGTGCTCCGCGGCGTGGGGACTCCCAGGGCCATTTCATCTGGGTCATGGTCTTGGGGTCTTTGGGATCGAAAAAGGGGCCTGCTTCTACTACCGCAACACTTAGTCCAGCATCTGCTAATATTTTGGTAGCCATTCCTCCGCCTGCTCCAGAACCAACAATTATGGCATCGTAAATCTTGGGTTTCATTTTGTGAGGGTTGATTGCTTGTTTTGAAATACTTAAGATAGGTAAAAAATAAATCAGAGAAGGATTAATAGGGGCTTTGTTTAAAAATGAATGAATGCTTTATCTGTCTGCCGGCAAAGGCAGGTTTACAAGTTATTGATTTCTAAGAACTTCAGCTATTTGAATTTCCCTAGCTATGATTGCGAAAAAGAAATAGTCTGCTCCAAGCGTATGGAGGAGGAGCTTTGTTTTAGAAATCAAACACTAATTCCAGGACAGATTCTTAAATGATTTTAGAATAGAACACCTTTCTATTTCAGACATTTTCTCTGAGAATGGTTTTGATATTATGATTTTAGCTACTGTATCTTTTTTTCCTAAAAGGAAGATTTAATAGGTCACAAGATGGTTTTTTTTTGAAAAAAAATGAAACCGGAAAACAAGGTTTTGCTCTTTTGATAAAAATGGAATCCGAAAATGCTCTAATTATTTTAAGGATCAAGACCTCAAAGTAAAATGACAAAATAGGATGTTTGGAAATCAATACTAAACGATTTAGAAGTTTTAAGAATTCAATATAAAAGTAATTTATAAGGATTTGATAATTAGGATGTACCTAGTCATTCTAAATGATTTTTTTAATAAGCCTTCTCCCTTTTGCATCAAATTTTCAATTTCTAAAAAAGTATTCAATAGGATCAAAAACGATATCTTTTTTCTCAAAAGAAAGAAGGAAATATTTGATGATTTTATAAAATATAAATAAAACATAACATCAAAAACACGAAGGTCACCCGAGTGTGGAAAACTATTTTTTTTCCCTGTCTCTAGCATGGTCTTTGAAAATTTTGCTTAGCCTCCTGCCTCCTAATCCCCGAGTAATATGAAAGTATCTTTTTCAGAAGTGTCTTTTATTTATTCGAACTCAATCTTTTAAACACAATAAATGATTATGAATTTTAAAAAAAATCTACAAAAAAAAGATAGCTATTATTTAGTATCGTTTTTGGGGAAAAGTCAAAGACAGACACTTTTTAAGAGTACTATGTATTTAGGTTTAATTTTTCTTCTAAGTTTAAATAGTGCTCCGTTAATTGGACAATGTATTACAGCGTCCTCTTTTTCTTGGGACAATGGAGCAGGAAGTGGGAATACCTGGTTGGAAAGTGATACCATTAGAAATTATACCAATGTTGATGGAAGTGGAGTCAATGTAAATCTACAGTTAACAGATACTGGTAATCAAAACTGTGACCTTGGAAATCCAAGTGGTTTTGGAGATTATACAGAGACAACTGGTGGCTTTGGAAATGGAGTGCTTACTTATCAAATGACTTCTGCCAACAGTAATCAAATTGTCGAATTTAAATTTACCTTTTCAAAACCAATCTTAATGGATGCTTTTGAAATATTCGATATTGATTTTAATGGAGATGGTACGGCCTTAGAAACCTTTCAAGACGAAATGGCTTTTTCTTCCAATAATGGAGGCGTAGATGTTCCAATAACTATTGGTCAACATCCGAGCGCAACTGCTTCTATTGTTGCGATATCTGGTCAGTCTGCTTCCGGAAATTATGTGACAGGAGTTGGTGGAAATGTCGGGAATACCGATCCCAATGGTGCAGTACTAGTTTCCGTTTCAAGTCCCATCACAGAATTTATTATTCAATATTCTAACGGACCATCTGATGACGGACAAAGTGATGATCACGCAGTATCAGTATCTGGCTTTACTTTTTGTGAAGCTCCGGCGGACAATGATAATGATGGGATCGCTGATGTAGATGATATAGATGACGACAATGATGGAATTACAGATACACAAGAATTGTGTGGAACGGACCCGGCGACAGCTAGTACTTCGCCTATCAATATTTCCATAAATCTAGATGGATTTCCAGGAGAAACAACTTGGGATTTAAGTGGTCCTTCTGGTTCCGTTGGGACTGGTGGCCCGTATGGAATAGGGAATACAACCGTCAATGAAACCGTCAATGTATCAGAAAATGGAAATTATACTTTTACGATTTTTGATTCTTATGGGGATGGTCTTTTAGGAAATACCTATTCTTTAAGTGGAACTGACTTTGCAACCATCACTACAGCATTTAATGATCAGGGCGTAACCAATACCCAAGTTTCACAAACGGAAAATATCTCCATTACTAGTGCCCTTAGTAGTGCTTTTTCTTGTTTAGTAGCCGATCCTTCAGGAGATGATGATGGTGATGGTACCCTGAATTATGAAGATGCAGATTTTTGTACTTTAAATGCTAACGGTGTTTGTGATAACATGGATACAGACGGAGATGGGACAATTGATATTTTTGATTTAGACAGTGATAATGATGGGTGTTATGATGCAGAAGAAGCAGGACATGGAGAAAGTATGGAGTTAGATAATAGCATCGTGGCTTCTTCTGGAGATGTGGGGAATAATGGTTTAGATGCTGCAGTAGAAAATAGTGATACAGGAACTGCTACCTTGAATTATACCTTGGACGAAACGAATAGTGGAACTTATGATTTTCAAGATAGTGCGATTTCTGCGGCTTGTACTCCTCCCTTAGATTCAGATGGTGATGGGGTTGCAGATGTTGATGATTTAGATGATGATAATGATGGAATTTTAGATGCTAATGAATGTTTGGGAATGGCGACTGGCAATCCAACTCCAGATGGAATTCAAGATGGTAACTTCCCTATAGGATACTGGGACGCTGAATATTTTAATGGACATTTTGGCATTATTGGATCAACCTATCAAAACTCTGCGAGTGATAGTGACAGCACAGGTGCAATTGGTACTCCCTTGTACTTAGGGGAAGCTTATTTTGGAATTAATCAATTAACTTTTACAGACTCAAGAGTGTTTACCCAAAACCAAACTCCTACAAGCTCTGCGATAGTTCCTACTGGATATGTTGGACTTAATTCAGACGGTAATGGAAACCCATATTACCAGATTATTTTTAATCGAAAAATGGATACTGATGGTATTTTGACTTTTGGAGGGAGCGGTTACTTTGATGATGTGATGGAAGTTTATATTGATGGGGTTCAACAAGTTTATGCAGGTGGTTGCTGCGGAGTTTCAGGAAATCCAAATAGTACCGTTTATAATACTCCTTACGTAGAAGGTGATGATGTACAAATAAGATTTTCCAATTTTGGAGGAATAGGAGGATATGAATTTTCTTTTGTGATGAATGCCACTAGTTGTACAGATACTGATGGTGATGGTACTCCCGATTATTTAGATACAGACAGTGATGACGACGGCTGTCCGGATGCTCTTGAAGGTACCGGTGCTTTTACTTATACCAATGTTCAAAATGATACTTTAACAGGAGGTGTAAACTCATTTGGGGTTCCAACTGTAGCGACTGCTTCTGGGCAACAAGTAGGTACTTCAACGGATTCTACTCAGATGAGTATTGTTTGTCAGACCTTCGCAGAAAATGACATCAACCAAACACCACAAGAGGTAAGTGTCGATGGAAATATCTTGACTAATGA
>CALLVY010000871.1 GCA_938015925.1 uncultured Saprospiraceae bacterium | reverse complement strand
TATTCGTTCTGCAGGTATGTAGACCGAATAATTTATGTATTTAAATATGCCTGTTAATATCTTATCTTTATATTCCTCTCTTTGGTCTAATAGTTTAGATTCAAATTTAAGTTGATCTAAGGATTTTTTGATTTCCTCCATCGTTTTTCCTTTTTCAGAGTTTTCCGTAAGCATTTCTATATCTGTTGAAAGCTCATTCAAATCTTTTTGTATTTTTTCTTTATGCTCAGGAAGTGAAGGACGAGGATTTTCTTTTTCAAAATTTGCAAATTCAGCCATTAATCTATTTAGCTGATGATTCTTATTTGTGGTCATTCGTCCTCTTCCATTTTGATAAACAAAAGAATATCCTTCTGATTTATATTTAATAAATGAATCATCTCTCAAATAAGTCTGAATTCCATATTTTTCTAGTGCTTCTTCAAATGTCTCTATTCTTAATACAAAAGAAAAATCTCTTAGAATAGCTACTAATTTTGCAATTGTACTTTTTCCTACAGATTGCGGACCAATTAGTATCAGAATCTTACTTAAATCAAGTTCCATTTTTTTTATTGGCCCAAATTTCTCAACGATTAATTTTTCAATCATTTTACAATATTTTTATTAATGTAAATATCATAATTAATTTAACATTTCAAAATTTTTTCTTTTTTGTAACTACTAAGATCATTCTGAATACTAGCTAAACTGTTATATTACATTAAGATATCTAAAATCAAAAATTTTTAATTATTTTAGTAGTTCCAGGTTTTATTCTGTTGTTGCACCTAACGTCTCGGTGTATACAGCGTAGTCTACAAAATTGGTAGATATGATTGTATACACCTTGATAGTCGCAGGACTTTCGCGATGAGCGACTCCCGGATACGGGGCTTGCGACTATCAAGAGTATATCCACAATCCCACAGCTAGTAAAATCCCCTAAACCTAAAAAAAAATATCCGCAACTATTCCCCACTAATCCATTCTTTATTCTCAGAAAGCTTAGAGGATTATAGCAATCCAATAGAGAGGGCTCTAAAAACAATGGATTGGATACCGATAAAATACAGCTTGGGATTAACAAAGGAGCAAGGTGGTGTGGAGTGGGTGCTTACGCTACGGCCTGTATGCTTTATTAAAATTTATTGAATTCTAATTCCATTGAATTTCCGAAGTACTTCGTTCGATTGTTCTCCCTGATTCCATAACAAATTTTAT
The DNA here is from genome assembly GCA_938015925.1 of uncultured Saprospiraceae bacterium. Classification (GTDB taxonomy): domain Bacteria; phylum Bacteroidota; class Bacteroidia; order Chitinophagales; family Saprospiraceae; genus CALLVY01. Next base: position 2,130 of record CALLVY010000871.1, on the reverse strand, counting down.
GGTAAAAATATGTTTACTAGCAGCTTCTGGTTTTTCCAGAAATAGTATTGTTGGAGGAATTTCCCTATACACCCAAAAATCAGAATCAGAAATCCATTCTAGTATGGATTCTCCACCAACGCTTACCAAGCCAAGCAAGGATTCTCCAATTGGAATTTCATTAAACTTAGCATTACTGGTGAGAAAGAAGTTTTTAACTTCATCATCCAAACCATGGTCTCCGGGTTCTTCACAGGTCGTTGCAAGAGCGGAGCTCATTAGTCCATTGAAGGGATTTGAATTGATCTCCACAAATGCAGCTTCAAATGCCATTCTTAAGCGAAGCGAATCTCCTTCTACGATTCCATTTACTGGTGGGGTGCCATTCTTATCTACGACAGTGACACTAAAATCTTCTATATTCCACTCTGTTCCGCCATTTAAACAACCACAGCCAATGATCCCGGTGAACAGAACCAGGAATAAAATTACTTTTTTAATTTTCATGATATTTTTTGTTTTATTAAGAGAACATTTTTGTTATTCTTTTTTAATTTTAGCAATCCAATTTTTTGCATTTTCATTATTAGGATTTAAGGCTAAAGATTTTTCAAAACTCTTTATCGCTTTTTCTTTAAAACCAAATGCTAATTGCACCTCTCCTAAACCATCCTATGCGTTATACGATTCGGGATAGTTTGCTACATTGAGTTTAAAAAATTCTAAAGCCCTCTTTTTTTCATCCTCCTTTCTACTGCTCAATTTGTGATACCCGATTCTATTCACCAGTTCTTCCGGAGGCAAAAACTCATAAGATAGCCTTTGAGATATTTCTTTAAAATGATTAACGAGTTCTTCTCGAGTCCTTGCTGATCTATAGGGATAATTATAGTCTTTAAAGAAGAACGACATTCCATTGTAAAACGCTGGCAAGGGAACGGTGCCATGGTTCTCCTTTTCAAAGTATTCTATTTTGCCTTTATACTTCTCCTTACATTTATTATTTAATGATTCATAGAATCTTATATGGCGGTCTCTGTTTTTTCATCCATTCCCCTACTCTTGGTGGAGAGTTTTTCCATAGAGAAAATTCGTAGGAGAATGAACGAAGTGAATATCCGTGTTTGGGGCCTGATCAAAAGTTCGTTCTACTATAGGAAAGGAAAATATAGGACTAACTAAGGCCCTGCCTATCAGATGTAGGCTTGACTGGAACTAGCCTTTGCCTCCGATCGCAGCAGCTATTACCTGAGGTAAGCATCTTTTTATTTTTTGCTAAACAATTCTTTCCTTCTTTCCATCAATGGTTTAGTTTGTTGATCTTTAAAATCATCTTTTCCAAATCCACATGCTGCGCAATATCTTGCTTTTTTCGTTCTAAGTGGTTTTGAACAATTTGGACAATCCGCTCCATATTGTTCCATGCCATGATGCATTATAGCATTGGGTTCTGTTTCATTCCAAGCGGTCAATTCGTTGTAATACTCTAGTAATGGATTGAATCGCTCTTTTACCTTTAGCTCCCCTACTCGCCATTTGGATGCCTTTCCATAAAGCTCTTTTGCTTTTGTGAATTCTTCTTCATTCAACATTGGAACTTCCATTTGACATCGCCAACACCATCGCATTTTCATAATCGTTTTCCTGTTTAGTTTTTGATATTTCAGCCAAAACTTCCATGGTATTGAAATATCTGATTCGATAATCTTGTCAAAAATTAATTGATTTTTTTTGTACAATCTCTTAAAAATTCATTTTAAAAACGTAAAATTAAGAATCTTTCTTATCGAAGTTGTTTAAAAATAGGTAGATGATTTATTTGCAAGCCATTGAATTCCAATACTTCAGCTAATTTTTTTCACCGTAGCTTTGGCTACGAAAAAAAAATTAAGCTTCGTCTTGAAAATCAAGCGCTTACAACTAATTTCAACCCCCATTTTCAAACAGCTTCATCAATTCAGTAGGGTTTATTCATATCCAGTAAAATTAAAAAAGTCTATTTTACACTCAATTAAAGCCTTTTCATTTTATGGAGGAACAAAATTCCGTTCAAGAAAAGAACCATCTTTGCGCAAATTGTCATTTTCCTTTGACTAAGGAGGCAGGTTTTTGCCAAAAATGTGGTCAAAAAAATACCGATGGCAGACTTAC
>CALLVY010000870.1 GCA_938015925.1 uncultured Saprospiraceae bacterium | reverse complement strand
TGTAGTGAAAAATAGAGATTTGAAGCAAGGTTGATTCTTTTTTTGAGGGCATAGCCGAGCTCCGGCCGATAAAAAAGAAGCTTGCCCCTTACAAGCTAAGGGGAAAAGATTGCTTTAAAGATCATTTTGCAAGCAAGTAAGTAGTTTTTAAACAACTTCTTTGTTCATGTGATAGTAACGAGACCACAAAGTTAGGATAAAACGTGAAATTTACCCACTTTGGTATTGAAATTCCAATTACTTAACGTTCAAAAGACTAAAGCAATCTCTCGTTTATCATAGGTCAATAAATCAAATATTTGTCCAAAATAGAGGCTTAGCAGTTTGACGGAAATAAATTAATCCATTTTTTTAGGATTTCGGTAAATTGTCATGCTCTCGCCTTATCAGTCAATCACTTAGATTTTCCCTATTCCCTTCAATTTCTATCTACTCCTTCGGCTTCCAAAATAAAAATGGCCGGACGTTTATGTAAATCTGGTAATTTCGTTTTTTTCCACAAAGCGATGCTTTGAGTCAGAATATATTCGCTGGGCAACGTTAGATCTGCGGCGATACAAAAACGGGTTCCTCCCGAGAGACTTTTAAAAGCTTCTTCCAGTAAAGCGCCGTTCCGATAGGGAGTTTCTATAAACAATTGGCTTTGTTTGAATCGGGCCGATTGTTGTTCCAATTGTTTGAGTCGTTTGCCCAATTCTGGTTTTTTAGCCGGTAGATAGCCATGGAAACAAAACTGTTGGCCACTCATCCCGGAGGCCATTAAGGCCAGTAGGATAGAAGACGGCCCCACCATAGGAATCACCTGAATTCCTTTTTTATGAGCCATAGCTACTATTTTGGCTCCGGGGTCTGCAACACCTGGGCATCCGGCTTCAGAAAGCAATCCTATGTCATGACCCGCCAGGGCTGGATCCAACATTTCCTTCAATTCCTCTGGTTCTGTTCTTTTGTTTAATTCTGAAAACTGTAGTTCGCTAAAAGCTTTACTAGGCTGAGTCGCTTTGATAAAATGTCGAGCGGTTTTGGCTCGTTCGGCTATAAAGTATTCCAATTGATGCAATTGCTCAATTAGGTATTGGGGCAGGCTGTGTATGGCATTCGGGCCCAAAGGGGCTGGGAGTAAATAGAGTTTTCCTTTTTCTGGCAAAATATTGATTTTAAGTCTCCTTGAAAAAATTAAGACCGATGTTTCTCATTTAGCTCAAAGAGGGCTTTATTTTTCAAACAGTATTAAGTGGTCGACAATTTACAAATATGGAGGCTTTATCCACACTTTTAGTGCCTTTTTCAACAAAAAAATCTAAGGCCTAATCAATATTCTTTTCCTCCGAAGAGTTACTAACAGATTATAAAAATTGCCATAAATACCCCTCTTTTTTCGTATATTTGCTATCTCTTAAAAAAGACTCCATGAGTACAACTTATACCATAAAACTCCAGCAATTTGAGGGCCCTTTTGACCTTCTACTCTTTTTCATTGAAAGAGATGAGTTGGATATTCACGATATTCCGATTTCTAAAATTACCGATGATTTCCTTTCCTATATTCGCGAAATGGAAGCCATCAATGTGGATCTCGCTAGTGAATTTATTTTGGTGGCCGCTACCCTTATGCGTATCAAAGCCAAACTCCTTATTCCTCGCAAACCAGTAGATGAAGAAGGCAATGAAATTGATCCAAGAGATGAATTGGTTCAACGCCTTATGGAATACAAACGCTACAAAAGTGTTTTGGATGAAATGCGTGTCCTGGAAGAAGAACGCTCGATTCGAACGGCTCGTGGACATAATATATCCCGCGATCTAAAAATCATTGCCAATAAAGCATTGGTTGATTTAGAACTGGAATCTTTGACGCTTTTTAAATTGATGAAAGCTTACGAGCGAGTGATGTCTCGCTTAGAGGACAAAAAGAAAAAAGCAGTCCACAAAGTTTTCCGTTACGATCACACCATTCAAGGTCAGCAGGTTTTTATCTTAGCAAAAGTGAAGCGTGGAAAGCCCTTAGATTTTAATTCCATCTTTGGATCTTGTACTACTCGAATGCATGCCATCATCACCTTTTTGGCCATGCTCGAACTGATCAACCTCGATCGACTAAAATGTATTCCAGGAGAGGAAATCAATAGCCTCTGGTTGTCTATTCCTGACGAAGAAGATGATCGTCCAGATATCATTTATGAAGAAGATTTGATCGCTGCGGAGCAAGAGGAAAAAGAAATCGCGGAAGCCAAGGCAGAAGCAGAAGAAAAAATAGAGCAGGAAGAAATGGGCACCGAGGTTTCTGATGAAACAGCCTTGGAAACAGCAGAGGAGGCCGACGAAGATGCAGACAATAAAACGGATGAAGAAGTCTCTGATATGGTTTCTGAAGATACAGACGAAGAAGATAGTATTCCTTTACCCAATGCTTCTGGAGAGGAAGAATAGTTAGCCAAATTTTTCGATAAAAAAAACGGACGATCAAATGAATTGATCGTCCGTTTTTTTTGATCTTGTTTTAAGTTTCTTACGCATGACCCAATAATAGTTTTACCACCGAAATCATTTTTTCTGCTCGTTTTTCATCAACGAAATTTTCTGCTTCCGTTTTTTGCAATGCCTTTCTACCATGTGCGGCCAGTTCCAACATTTTGGCCCGTTCTGCTCCAGAGAATTCCGAAAACGTCCTCCGTAGCAAAGGTAAAATATCTTGAAAAGTATCTGGATTCAATGCCCCCACCCATTCATCTAAAATATTCCACAAGCCAGGATGATGTATTAAAAGCAACCCACTTCCATTTAAAAAACCTTCTACCCAATGCGCTGCTTTGGAAGAATCATTGCCTCTTGATAATGCATAGTTCATCTGAGTCGCTGCGATATCCGTATCCACTTTTCCTTTGTCAAAAAGAATCCGAGTACTCGCTCCTGCAATAATCGGATGCACTTGAAACATTCGAGACAAAGTCTTTAAAAGTCCATTCCAAGACTCGTGGTGTTCTGGCTGTTCGAGCAAACCAATGGAACGGTTCGTCAATAGTATTTTTTCAAATAAATTTCTGGAAGCGTCTTCGTCCAGAGAAACACTCGCATTGGGTAAGGCAATGCAAATTCGAGGAATCATCAAGTCGATTACTTCTTGGAGCGCTTCTATCTTTAGTTCTCGGCTAGAACCATAACGGAGTGCATTAATCAAGGGAGGTAAGGCATCCATTAGGTGATAAACATCTTTGGTTACTGCCGAAACGTTTTGCAATTTCTTGATCAGCGGAGCAATGGCATTGGGTAGATTTGCATTGAGCGCAGCTTCTACTCGCTTGGTCAAATCCGGTAAATCTTTTAGCTCTTTTACTTTGTTTAATAAAAAAGCCGTCGCTGCCTTTTCAACGGTATTTCCCCACATCCCTGCTTCGATAATACTGATGGCAAAACCTGCTTTCCATTTTAGTTTCCAATACTCTTTAAAACTCCCTACATCGCGTTTAGACCCTTTCTTTAGTTCTCCCCAACGAACTTTTAAGATGTTTAACCGATGTAATAAATGACTCTTGATCCGATCATTGTCTTCTCTCAAATCAATCCCTCCACGAGGATTAGTCGAAGTCGCTTTGAGCCAATTCGATTCTGTACTGTTCCGATATTTGGTCAAGCGCGCAGATTTGATTTTCTTATCCAAATCTTGTTGCAAAGGAATGACAGGAATCTCTGGTGGAACTTTGCCCATCACATCCCCAATGATCAATTTTTGTTCGATGATTTCCATCTGCGATTCGTAGCCCTGACAAAAAATAGCAACTGCTGCTTCATGCATTTCTCCGATCCCTGGCAGATTAAGTCCTCGGATCGTTGCCAAGGTTTCCGCCAAGCGAACCGCTTCAATGATATGTGCCGAAGAGCTGTCCATATCTTCTTTTCTAAACAAACGCGCCACCTTCGTCATCCAACGAATAACTACATCTTTCTGCTGATGAAAAAGCAATTGATACCAGGCTGGAGAAATCACTCCTGCGCCATAGCCACTTTGCATCGACAATTGTTCAAAAGTCCAGGGTACCCAAGTTGCTTTGGTGCTCGTTTTTTTTATCCCACGCAAAACCGCTTTGTCTTTGGCTGCCTTATAGCGGTCGAGATATTGTAGCGCAGGACTGTGCCAGGCTCCGCAGATTACTGCTATTTTTTGATGTCCATTTTTGATGGCTTTCCGAATCGTTTCGCGCATGTAAGCTTCGCGTCGCTGCTCATCTATGGGTGGTTCAATTTCTGATTCTTGTCGCAGTACATCAATCATTTCCAAAATAGCAGGAAAAATACTTTCCGGGTTTTCTTCCGCTTCAAACATGACCTCCCACCATCGTTCGCTATCCGTATATCCGGCTAAGTTAGCGAGGTAGCCAAAAGGGTCTTTGGCTATTTTCTTTTGCTCTCTGGTCAATATTCTCTCTGGTAATTCTGCTTCTTTTTCCTCTAGTTTTGGCAAAATACTAATCTGCGTATTTTCTCGCTCTTCGCGATTAAGTGTAAATTCCAAGGTCCTCGGCAAGTCCATAAAAGCCACAGGAATATTTTTCTTCAAGGCAAAACTCATCGCTTGCCACTCCGGAGAAAAACTAGCAAAAGGATAATAGGAAGCTTCTTGTAGATTTTTAGGATTGTAAATCAGTAGGGCGACCGGTGGTTTTAATTTTTCATTCGCAACATGAGGAATCAACTTGTCGGCATCCGGTGGTCCCTCAATGAGAATCATATCCGGCTCGAGCTGTCGCATTGCCTGCAACATACTTTTGGCCGATCCTGGGCCGTGGTGTCGGATACCGTAAACGTGGATACTCATTTTTTGATTTGGCGATTTTAAGTTTTGAAATGGACTAAATAATTTGGATGTTATCCTAAGGGTAAAATTTTTATTCAATCATTTCTTTACAAGCTCGGTAGAGATCTTTCCATTCTTTTCGTTCTTTCACAATCGTCTCCAAATATTCTTGCCAAATCGTTTTGTCTTGAACAGGATCTTTTACAATCGCTCCGGTGATTCCCGCGGCCAAATCTTCCGCATTTAGTTTTCCATCTCCAAAATGGGCCGCCAATGCTTGTCCGCTATTGATCACGGATATGGCTTCTGCGGTACTCAAAGTACTGCTTGGTGATTTTAATTTGGTACGGCCATCTTCGGTACGCCCACTGCGCAATTCTCGAAAAATAGTTACCAATCTTTGAATCTCCTTAACTGGAGCTAACTCTGCCGGAAGCGCCAAAGACTTTCCAATTTTTTCCACCCGAGTCTGAACGATTTTCACTTCTTCTTGCAAGGAAGAAGGCAAGGGCATCACTACGGTATTGAAACGACGACGTAAGGCGCTGGATAATTCATTGACTCCTTTGTCGCGATCATTTGCGGTCGCAATTAAATTGAAACCACGACGTGCCTGGATCTCCATATTTAATTCTGGAACAGGTAATAATTTTTCGGAAAGTAAGGTAATGAGGGTATCCTGAACATCGGCGGGAATCCTGGTCATTTCTTCTACTCTTGCTATTTTTCCATTTTGCATGGCGGTCATCATCGGACTGGCGACCAAGGCTTCTGGGCTGGGACCTTCAGAAAGCAAACGGGCATAATTCCAACCATAGCGCATCGCTTCTTCCGTCATCCCTGCCGTACCTTGGACTAGTAAAGTAGAATCTCCAGAAATCGCCGCGGCTAAATGTTCTGAAACCCAAGTCTTAGCCGTTCCCGGAATACCGATCAACAGCAATGCTCGATCGGTAACCAAGGTTGCTACAGCGACTTCTATAAGGCGGCGACTGCCAAAGTATTTGGTTTCTATTTTGGTACCATCTTCCAAGGTGCCACCAAGTAAATAAGTAACTACTGCCCAAGGAGATAAATTCCAATTTTCAGGCCTTTGTCGATCATCTATTTTCGCCAAAGCTTTCAATTCTTCTGCATAAGCTTCTTCCGCATGCGGGCGGAGAAAATCACTTTCTTTTGCCTTCGCTTTTTCTTTTGTCTTCTTTTTCATAATAGACGGATTCTTTATAGGATCATCATAAACCAATCAAGTAATATAAATCGGTTTGCGGTTTGCGGTTTTCGAATACCGTAAATCGAAATACCGGTTCAACCTTTTTCCACTTGATTGGTCTATGAACCTTCTTTATTTAGAAATACTTTTAAACATCTTCCATTTTTGCACCTAAACCTTTAGCCATTTTTAGCCGAAATTTAAGAACTCTTGTAAATTTATCAATTTCTTCTCCTGCTTGATACCAGATCACATCCTTATCAAAAGCGTTCTGCAAGGTCGGGAGTAAAAAAGGGTTTATTTGGTAGGCCGCTTTTTCCAAAATATTCCAAAAATGCCAGGCATTCCAATATTGTCCTGGGTTGTTTTTGAGCCAGGCTTTGAGGTTTCGAAAAAAGAGAATACTCAATCGATCTTCCCAGGGATGATCTAGTTCTTTGAGTAAAATACTAAGCGGCGCTGAATTTTCTACTAAGGTAGCATCCTTTTCCAAACCTTCAATTGCCATTTTATTAAACACCTCTGCGGGAATCGAAGAAGTCATTATTTGCAGATCCAGGTTTTGCCAATCTGCTTCGTGGTGTTTTACAAACCAGATTCTAAGAATGGCTTCCATCCATGCCTTATCCTGGTGCAAAGCTGTGGCCATAGAAATGGCGGTAAAAAAGAGTTTGCCCCAGTTGCTCTTGAGAAAAATTGCCAAAACTTCTTCTCGGGTTTTGTCAAAATAATTTTCCCAGCGAACTGGTGGAATCACTGCCAGCATTTGTCCAAGACGACTGGCTTTTACGCCCCCTTGATACCATTGATTGCGTGGGTCGATGCCATCGCGAATCATTTCTGGACTAAGGTCTTCAGGAAGATTGACTTCTAGTTTGATTTTCTTTTTGCCAGTTACTACAAATAAAGCGACGGTTCGCTGGTACATTCGTTCGAGGAGTGCAGCGGAAGCGATTTGCACCAAAACACTTGCTGCCAATTGGCGAACTTCCTTGCGACGATCATCGAGGCATTTCTCCAAAAAGGATTCGTCCTTAGCGGAAAGCCCAGTCTCCATTATTTTCAAAAAGGCTATTCGACTCTGCAAACTTTCTGTTTCCCAGCTAGCTTCCAATAAAGCGAGTCCTTCCTCAGGCTGGCTTAGGCGAAGACTTTTTAATAAAGCCATTCGTTGGTCTTTGGTCCCTGTTTCCCAAATTTCCGGATTTGGATTTTGTTGTAAAAACAACCATTCTGGGTTTTGCTGTACCAACCAAGCACCTCTTGCACCGAGACAATCGCGAAGTTTTTCCCACAAAGAAGGCGATTGCCGACATTGATCCAGAAGGTTGGGGAGTAATTCTGCGGGTAGGTGCCGTCCATGTTTTTGTAAGAGATGGATAAATTCGTTTAGAGCGTTAGGGAAAGCGCCATCGATAATTTGGTGTAAACACTGAATGGCCTCTGGGCTACAAGCATTTTCTGGCAATTCTTTGGGTGCAGGTCTTGGAATTGGGCGATCCCATACTTTGGCTTGCATTCCTGATTTATGCATCATGGCATAATAGGATGCCCCTTCCATAATCATCCGAGCCTCATCATTACCAAGGCGAATTCCTTTGGCTTGGAGAGCGGTTTTTATAGATTCAGAAAGTTGGGAACGCTCGGTTCCCATCAGGGCGATTTTGGTTAGTTCTTGCCAAAGCATAAAAGGAAAGGGGTTTGTTTTTGCCGACTTAAAGGTAAGGAAATTGAAGCTCATTGCTTAATCACAAGCTCAATTAAGCTTCCAATCAGTGTCTTTATTATCCTAAAAAGGATTCCCTAAAGGATTGTTTTAATCTTTCAAATCCTACGTTTATTTAAAAAAATGGCCAATTCACTCAATCAGTCGAAGAATGCACCCTTTCTTTTCGATCTTTGAGTTAGGCAACAAGTATTTTATATCTCACCTTAAATTCTCTACAAAAAAAGAAAACCCGGTCTCGTCCTGAGCCGGGTTTTCTTTTTTGAAAGTAATTGTCGGTATTTTTACTCTTCTTTAGTAAGTCCTTTTCTTTAACTTGTACCCCCAACCAAAATCCTATCGTAAATGGTTTACCGAGTATTTTTTATAGCATTTCTATTTCTCTTGAATGGTCTTTCTTTATTTGCCCAAAAAACTAATGCCATGACTTCCGCTTCTCCCGATTTCAAAATACCATTTGAACTCAATTCGAATGAAACGGCTACCTACCTGGAAGCCATTGCGCATTATAAAACCTTAGCTCAAAAATTCCCACAACTTGAATTGAAAAGCTATGGACAAACAGATAGTGGTTTTCCACTTCATTTGGCCATTCTTTCTAAAGACAGAGATTTTTCTGCGCAGTCGATTAAAAACAAAGGGAAGGGCATTTTGATGATCAACAATGCCATTCACCCTGGCGAACCTTGTGGCGTAGATGCTTCGATGATGTTGGTCAGAGATTATTTAATGGATCAACAAAAAATGGATTTGTTGGAGGACTATGTGATTATCATTATTCCCTTTTACAATATTGGGGGAGGATTGAATCGGAATAGTGGAACGCGTGCCAATCAAAACGGCCCAGTCTCTTACGGCTTTCGTGGCAATGCCCGCAACCTTGATCTCAACCGAGACTTTATCAAATGCGATTCGCGCAATGCGCAAACTTTTAATCAAATCTTTGGAGAATGGCAACCCGATGTATTTATCGACAACCATACTTCCAATGGAGCGGATTATCAATACACCATGACTTTGATTCCTACGCAGCACAACAAGCTTGCTCCTAAACTCGCGGAAGTTTTACAACAAGACCTTTTGCCTAGTCTTTATAAAAGCATGGCAAAGGACGGTTGGGAAATGACGCCTTATGTCTATGCACAAGATACTCCGGATGGTGGGATCGCTGGTTTCTTGGATCATCCTCGATATTCTTCTGGCTATGCTTCTCTTTTTAATACCCTTTCTTTTATGCCAGAGACGCATATGTTGAAGCCTTTTAAAGATCGTGTAGCCAGCACATATGCCTTCATGGATGCTATGATTCAATACCTCGATAAGAATGGTAAAGGTTTGCAACAAGCCAGACAAGCAGCCATTGTTCATCAGCAATCCAAAAAGGTGTTTGATTTAAATTGGACGATAGACATGGAGGCCGTTGATAGTGTTCTATTCAAAGGATATGAAGCCAAGTACAAAGCTAGTGCCGTGAGTGGCCTCGACCGCTTGTACTATGACCGGGATGCGCCTTATGAAAAAAACATTCCTTTTTTCAATACTTATAAAAGTATACTGAGTGTAGAAAAGCCAATCGCCTACATCCTTCCACAAGCTTATGGAGAAGTGATTGAGCGGATGAAATGGAATGGGGTACGGGTGGAAAAATTGGCCAAAGACCAGGAAGTCAATGCTGAGTTTTATCGCATCAAAAATTATAAAACGGGAGAATCTCCCTATGAAGGCCATTATTTACATAGTCAGGTAGAAGTCGAAAAAGAAAACCTGCAATGGTTATACCACGAGGGAGATTACGTCATCTTTGTGGATCAGGCCGTTAATAGATACATCGTGGAGACCTTAGAGCCGCAAGCTCCAGATTCTTGGTTTGCCTGGAATTTCTTTGATGGCATTTTAGCGCAGAAAGAATATTTTTCTTCTTATGTTTTTGAAGATTTGGCGAGTCAATATCTGGCGGAAGATCCCGAGTTGAGAAAAGCATTGGAAGCGAAGAAACTGGAAGATCCTAAATTTGCGGAATCCGCTCGGGCGCAATTGAACTTTGTTTATCAACATTCTCCGCATTATGAACCTACGCATCGCTTGTATCCGGTGGGGCGGATCGTAGCGGAGCAGGATTTAAAATTAAGACGTTAATTGGAGGCGGTTTTATTTACCTAGGTTTGGGAGATTTTT
>CALLVY010000869.1 GCA_938015925.1 uncultured Saprospiraceae bacterium | reverse complement strand
CTTTATACTTGCCAAAGCCGCTTGGGCTTCTTTCTTCTTTTCTTGTTTGATCAGCGCCAAGGATAAAAACCACTTGGCTTCTTCTAAGTAGGAATCTTCTGTGTTGTTTTTTTCTACCGCTTTAAATTGCTCGGCACTTTTGTCAAATTCATTTAGTTTTAAAAAACAAAATCCAGAGAAAAAGTAATGATCATTTTGGGTTTTATCTAATTCGATGAGCTGGAGATATAAAGCATTGGCTTCGCGAAATTTTTCCTTATTAAATGCCAGACTTGCTTGTTCTTGGAGAATTTCTATTTCTCTATCGGTGTTTACAATCGTCCCTTTTTTCCCGCCTTCATAATTGGTAAATTGTGCTTCGACGATCAACTTATCGACTTGATATTGCAAGCCTCTATTGAGAAATGTAATCGAAGAAATGGCGATCACCACGACTAAAATAACCGCAGCGGCTATTTTCCAGTAAGCGAATAGATTGAATCTTCTATGGGCATCAATTGCTTCTGATGAACTTCTTTGGATGTCGTGATCCTTGTTTAATTTTTGTTCCCACTTATTCCGATAATCTTGATCCAATTTAGCGCTTACCAGTTTCCTGGTCAATGCTTCTAATTGTTCTTCGGGGAGTGTTTCGTTTTTATACCGTTGCAAATTCATTATTTCCTTTTTAGATTTATCTTGTTAAAGCCAGTACTCTTTGGTGGATTGATAACAGGATAGGTGACAAAGAATCAAAATGAGGAATGTTCTATAAATAAATTTCGAAGCTTTTCCACACAGCGTTGCTTTTTTTTGCGAAGGGTCGCTGCGGGTTTATCCATTAGTGCGGCCATCGATTTTAAGGCGATGCCATCATAATAAAACTGTTGTAATATTTTTCGACAATCCTCGCAAAGTCCTTTCCAGGCGCGATCCAAGGTTTTCATATCTTCTTCATCTGGTCTTTCGGGTGCTTCTCCCAAATCAATTTGTTCCAACTGATTTCTTTTTTGTTCTTTCTTAATCCACTTCAAATAAATCTGTCCAGCCATTTGGGTAAATAAAAATCGAAGATTGCCATAGGTAATTTTGCCCGCCTTGAGCCGCTTCATAAATTCCAGCATGGATTCCATAGAAGCATCATAGGCATCTTCATGACTGGCATTGTAATTTCTTTTGAGGTATGACATACAATCCTCAAAGTGGCTTAGAAAAACACTTTCGTAAAGGGCATCTTTACCTTCGTGTAGTTCTTTTAGCATCGCATTAAAAGTATTCTCGGTAAGTCCAAAATTTTTCAAAATAGCTGGGTTGGCATGTAATAACTCTTGTTGGGTAAACTTATGAATTATTTGCCAGATTACCGATAGTTGATAAGGCTTTTTAGGGCAACAGCTTTTCTTTAAATGATTAAGAATTCGGATACTAAAAACTTCTGCTTCCTCTTGTGGATAGCGTTTTTTTTCGATCAACCAATGCACCACGCTCAATTGATGCATTTGCTCAAATTGTCGAATATCCATGTTTACTTCCCTATTTTTTAACCTTAGCAACATTTTCAGGTAGATTCGTTTCTCTAAAATACCTTTTCAACTCTATAAGATGGAAAAGCGTAATTCGTGACAAGCTTTGAACTTTTTTTTTGTATTTTATTCCAATTAATTAACCTTGACAGATTTTTTTTGATAAAAAAAGAGATTTGATGTCACGTTTTCAAGGGTTCTAGCTTATACTACTATTTAAAGGAAAAGTAAAACAGATACGCTAATGAACAAAAAGATCCACTTCCGCATGTGGGGGTCTGGGCTAGTCCTGACACTCCTTTTTTTATTTTTTTCACCCAACCACTTACAAGCACAAAGAGAACTCGTCCTACGATTTTATGATGGTACTCCTACCGATACCATTAACGACCTCCTCCAAAGATTTAATGCCACCGAACTAGCCATCACTCCCATCTCCATGATCCGTTTGTGGCGCCTCGATTCTATAATCATCGACCCCATCACCCACGAATCTCTCTTCCTTATTGACTCGGATACCTTAAACATTCAGGAAACTATAAAAAAAGCAAGGAGCAAGCTAAGTATGAAGAGTGGTGGAATCAATTATAAAACTTTTCTTCCAGACCAATACGACCCCAGCACTAGCTCTTGCTTAAACACTTTAGAATTGCCAGATGCCATGGAGTGTAATGTTACAGTGGCGATCATTGATACTGGTGTCGATGAAGGACATCCTGATTTGGCGGGTTGGCTTTGGGAAAATCCAATAGAGTTTCCATCTGGATTGAATGGCATTGATGAAGATGCTAATTCCTATATGGACGATATCATTGGTTATGATTTTGCTAACAATGCTTCGATGCCTACCGATTTTCAAAGTCACGGTACCCATATCAATGGTACCATTATGCAAATGGCCAGCAAGCATTTTGGCTACGGCATCAAAATGATGAATCTAAAAGCATTGAATGGAGATGGAACAGGAGATATTTTTGCAGCGATTCTCGCGATTGATTATGCAATTGCCAATAATGCACAAATTATCAACATGAGCTTGGGATATATTGCCGAAAGGCCCAGCGGCCCAAGTGCAGGAAAACCTTTCCCAATGGAATATGCTATAGAGCTAGCCGGCAGTATGCAAAAAATACTAGTCGTTTGTTCTGCTGGAAACGATGGATTGGATATCGACATGACAACCCATGGCTACTACCCTGCCGGTTTTGATTCTGACAATCTAATTAGTGTTGCTGCTACAAATTGTGCTAACAGTCTACTACCTTTCTCCAATTACGGAACGACCAGTGTAGACTTGGGAGCTCCTGGAGTTATTTACAGTACCATACTCAATAATGACTGGGGTTACAAAGCAGGGACTTCTATGTCATCTGCGGTGGTTTCTGGAGCTGCCGCTTTACTGGGCACTCATCTATGTGCTTTTGATTATTCGTTGGTAAAAGCAGCCTTACTAAACTCGGTAAATCCAGTTGGATTACCTCTATCGACTGCGGGCATTTTAAATGGATCAGCAGCGCTCAGTTATTTATTGGCTCCTCCCCCTCCTCCTTCCCGCTTAGTCGCTGACGAAAAAAATTATCAATTGACACTTGCGCCTAATCCCTTCCAAGATCAAATCCAACTGAGTTGGAATCAAGTCAAAGAAGGACCTGCACGAATTGAAATATACAATAGCCTAGGACAGCTGGTTCAGTTTGAAAAAATAGACGCACAAAATGGGTACAATGAATTTCTTTTAAATTGGAAATCGACTACTCTGAGTGGTGTGTTTTCAGTCGTACTTCATACCAATGGTAAGGTCATTGCCCAAACCATGCTTCAACAATCTGAAAGATAAACGCCCTTCAGGTCGAATGGAAAAAAATCAATCTTTTCCATTCGACCTGCTTCTTTATTTGAATACCTGTCTATGTTCTTAAAAAAAATAAGTTTTCTTTTTTTCTTGTTTGCAATCCATCCGCTGTTTGCACAAGAACAAGATTCTGTTGAAGTCCAGCAACTTATCGATGCCTACGATGAAATGGATTGTGATACGGCGATTCAAAAATATCTTCAAATCCTGAAAAAAAAAGCTACTTTTTTTCAACAAGAAAAAGAATGGGATTCTGATATCCACTTTGAATTAGCTTCTAAAATTTATGATTGTGGAGATAGTGAAATGGCTTATAAAGAAGCATTGCATTATCATCAAAAAGCATTGGAATTACGCCAATCAATTTTGCGTGACAATCATCCCAAGATTATTGATTCTCATATAGCCTTGAGTATTTTACATCAAAATTTCGAGTCTTTCCCACAAGCTATAAAATCTGGTTTACAGGCTGCTACGCTACTGGAACAACCAGGAGTCAATGAACCTTCGATGCAATCTATGGTGTATTTAGTATTGGGTAGGGCCTATGAAGAAACTGGGGATTTAAAAACCGCATTGGAATATAGCGAACAAGCACTAAACCTCAGTGTCAAGAATAATGATGAAGTCATCCAAACGGCGGCTCTCAACGATTTGGGTTTGATTTATTTCGCTTATAAAGATTTTCCAAATGCATTGCAATATTATAAAAAAATGGAAGCCCAACCTGACCTCCCTTCCCATAATCTTGCTGATTGTCACCATAACCTTGGTTCTGTTTATTTAGAAATGGATCGCCTAAACTTAGCCTTGCAACATTTTGAACGTTCGAAAAGTATCAATACCCAATTGTATGAGGAGGAACAATACCCAGAAGACCGTTTAAAAATTGCAGAAAACCTAGAAAACGAAGGCATCGTCTACACGAGAAAAAAACAATATACCAAAGCCGCTCAACGCTTTAAAGCTTCCATGAAAATTCTGAAAGAGGAACTTCAAACCAAGTACCATCCAGATATCGGAGGATGTATGGACAACATGGGAGATGTCTATTTTAATCAAGCCAATTATCCTAAGGCCATTTCTTTTTATCAAAAAGGAGTACAAAGTTTAATTCCTGATTTCGAACCTGCGGAGCAGCATTCCAATCCTGATTTTCAAAAAATGATCTGCCTCGATCCATATTCTTTATTGGAACCACTCGCATCCAAAGCGCAAAGTTTTTATAAAATTTACCAACAAGATCCCCAAAATCAAAAGGCCCTCAATCATGCTTTTGCAGGCTATGAAAATCTCGATACTTTAATCACCCAAATTCGACAAGGATTTCAGGAAGCGGATTCCAGATATGCCTTGATCGAAAAAACCATCCCCATTTATGAACAAGCGATTGAGGTGGCGCAAGAATTGTATCGAACGAATAATAAGCCTTTCTTTTTAAAACGCGCTTATCAATTTTCTTCCAAAAACAAAGCCATCGTTTTACTCGAAGGATTAAATGACGAAAACGCCAAATACAATAACATCCCTGACGAATTGATCCAAGAAGAATTGGATTTGCGAAAAAAGAACATGCAACTGGAAGCACAATTTTACGACACCCAAATCAGTGGAAACGCTCTACAAATAGACTCGCTAAAAAATCAATTGTTTTACAATCGCCGCGCCTATGCTCGTTTCATCCAAAAGCTAGAAACGGACTATCCTCGTTACCATGAGTTGAAATACGGTTTTATCCAGGCACCAGATCCTCAGAAACTACAAAGCCAAATTCCTGACAATGCGCTTTTGATCGAATATTTTATTGGCGAAAAACAAATCTATAC
>CALLVY010000868.1 GCA_938015925.1 uncultured Saprospiraceae bacterium | reverse complement strand
CATCCAAGCATTCCAACCAGATCTTTTGCATGCACATGGCGTAGGCAATCACGGATTGGTCGCAGCGCAAAGCTCTAGAAAACAGCCATTGATCAATTCTGCCTGGGGCTCAGATATCATGGCACATCCGAAGAAAAGTTTCCTCCATCGTTATTTTGTAAACTATGCGCTGAAGCATTCGGATTACGTATTAGCAACCAGTGAAAGTCTCGCCAAAGAAACCAGCAAATACACCTCAAAAGAAGTCTTACTCAGCCCTTTCGGAATTGATGTACAAAAATTTAGTCCGCAGCGAGAGAAAAGTTTATTTACCAAACAAGAGATTGTATTGGGATCCGTAAAAGGGCTAAAGACGATCTATCAACACCATTTAAGTTTGCAATACTTTGCAGAAATAAAAGCCAGACATCCAGATTTGTCTTTGCGTTTTTTATTGGTGGGAGATGGGGATCAAAGAAAAGCTTTGGAAAATTTGGCAACAGATTTAGGAATTATTTCTGAAGTAACTTTTACGGGGGCAGTAACTCACGCTATGGTTCCAAAATATTTAGGAGAAATAGATATTTTACTCAACCTTTCGGAAAGGGAAAGTTTTGGCGTGTCGGTTTTGGAGGCTTCTGCGATGGAAATCCCCGTGGTGGCAGCTAAGGTGGGTGGTTTGCCAGAGGTGGTCTTGGAAGGGATTACAGGTTTTTTAGTTCCTGCGGATAAAACAGTCTTTGGGCTGCAAAAAATAGAAGAATTGGTATTAAATGCTACCTTGCGAAAAAAAATGGGTAAAGCCGGACGGCAATTTGTTTTGGAAAAATATAGTAAGGAAAAATGCTTGAATCGTATGATGGAAATTTACCAAAAAATTTTATCGGAACATTCCATAAGTCCTACTTCTGAATGAGTATAAAGGTCTGCCATATTACCACCGTACATCCGGCTTTTGACAATCGGATCTTTTATAGAGAATGTGTTTCTCTGGCTAAAGCGGATTATGAGGTTCACCTATTAATTGCTAATCAGGAAGAAAAGGCGGGGCTAAAAGAAGGAGTCCATTTGCACAATATCAATCTATCCAAAGCACGTATTCCTCGTTTTTTATTTTCTAAAAAATCAGTCTTAAAAGCTGCACTAAAAATAGAGGCGTCGATCTATCATTTCCATGATCCGGAATTATTACCGGTCGGAAAAAGATTAAAACAATTGGGGAAGAAAGTGATCTATGATAGTCATGAAGATGTGCCCCGTCAAATTTTACACAAAAGCTATATCCCTCGTTTTATCCGCCCTATTGTTTCTAAAATTTATGAGCACATGGAGAACAAGACTGTTCGACAATTGGACGCAGTCGTCTCTCCTACTCCTCACATTCAAAATCGTTTTTCCAAAATCAATTCCAAGTCCGTAGCCATTTGTAATTTCCCTAAAAAGGTATTAAAAAAAACAGATTGGAACAGACGAAAAAATGAACTTTGTTATATTGGAAGTTTGACCAAAGTGAGGGGAATTTTGGAAATGATCGAGGCCTTACAAATGGTAGACAGCCGACTAAATCTGGCTGGACATTGGTGGGAAGAGGATTATAAAATACAAGTGGCCCAATCTCCTGGATGGAAAAAAGTCAATGCCTTGGGATACCTCAATAAAGCAGAAGTAGAACAGGTATTGTGCCAGTCAAAAATCGGCTTGGTGACCTTACATCCGATTGAAAGTTACCAGGTAGCCTATGCGGTAAAAATGTTTGAATATATGGCCAATGGCATTCCAATGATCGCCTCAAATTTCCCATTATGGAAAAGTATTGTAGAGGAAAACAATTGTGGTATTTGCGTCGATCCTCTTGATCCAAAGGCGATTGCAAAGGCGATCAATTATCTTTTACAAAACGAAGAGGAAGCAAAAAAAATGGGCAAAAATGGTCAAAAAGCCTTTCTGGAAAAATACAATTGGAACAGCGAAAAAGAAAAACTAATCGCTCTTTATCAATCGCTAAACCCAAACAAGCAAAACAACACATAATACTGATATACAATTATTTACAACCAATAACTTAAAATAAAACTTAAACACTTTCCTTGAAAAAAATCAGCATCATCATCCCTTGTTTTAATGAAGAAGCCTTTATCGAAAGTGTATTGCAAAATGCTTTCGATCAAGACTATCCTTCGGAGCATATGGAGATCATTGTGGTGGATGGCAATAGTACGGACAAGACCAAAAGTATTGTCCAAAAAATTGCGGAAACGAGACCCAATGTACGCCTGATTGACAATCCTGAGCGCTTCGCGCCCTTTGCTTTCAACCGAGGTATTCGAGCATCCTTTGGAGAGGTGATTTATATCTGGGGAGCCCATTCTGCTTATCCTAGTTTTTACATCTCCAGACTTTTGGATTGGTTGGAAAAATCTGGTTCAGACAATGTCGGTGGACTGATGAGAACCCAGGCTCGTTCCAATAGCCTTTCGGCCATCGCCATCGCCAGAGTTTTGGCGCATCCGCTGGGCGTTGGCAATTCCTCTTTTCGAACCGGGATTAAAGAAGCTCGAGAAGCGGATACCGTTCCCTTTGGTTGTTATCGAAGAGATGTTTTCGAACGCTTTGGGTATTTCGATGAACGCTTGATTCGCAACCAGGATATCGAACACAATCGACGCATCAAACGCCAGGGTGGAAAATTATTGTTGGTTCCAGATGTACACCTCACTTATTTTGCCAGAGCTACTTATGCTCAATTGTGGAACAATAATTTTGGCAATGGAGAATGGGTCGTCCGGGCAGCCAAGTATACCGGAACACTAGATGCCTTATCCCTAAGACATTTTATTCCAATGGGATTTGTAGCTTATCTTCTGGATCTTTTTCTTTGGGGGTTTTTGAGTTATATGAATTGGGTTCCCGTTTGGATTTTCTATTTACTTTTAGTCCCGATTGCGTTCTATGGAATTGGCATTAGCATTGTTTCTTTGCAGATCAGTTGGCAGGAAAAAAAACCAGTTTTATTCTTTCATTGTCTCTTGGCTTTTTTAGTTTTACATGTCAGTTATGGTTTTGGTAGTTGGTCGGGCTTCAAACATACTTTCTTTGAAAAGGAAGCCTAAAAATTCTTCCGCAATTTTAAAAACAAGTCTCAAAATAAAAAGATGAAACACCCTTGGCTACTTTTCGATATCGACAATACCCTACTCGATTTTACAGGCCCTTCCCCATTGGCTTTTGCGCAAATGATGGAACAAGAAGGCCACACTTTTGAGCCAGCGCTTTATACGATTTATAAAAAAGGGAATCTAAGCGTGTGGCACGAATTCGAAGAAGGAAAAATCGATGCGATCGAGCTGCGTTCAAAGCGTTTCCGGCTTTTCCTGGAAGCCACCGGTTTATCTGGTGATCCGCTAAAGATGAATGCTGGATACTTACAAGGATTGATTGATCATGCCCGTTTGTTGAAAGGAGCTAAAGAATTGCTTGAAAAAGTTAGCAAGAATCATCGCATGGCCATTATCACCAATGGACTCAAAGAGGTGCAAAGGCCTCGAATTGCCAAAGTGGGCATTGGCCAATATTTTGATAAAATCATTGTGTCTGATGAAATTGGTTCTGCCAAACCTCACGCCGATTTCTTCCACTATACTTTTCAGCAAATTGGACATCCGCCTAAAAGCGAAGTTCTAGTCATTGGCGATAGCCTCAACTCCGATATAAAAGGAGGGCAAAATTACGGACTCACGACTTGTTGGTACAATCCAAACAACTTAAAAAACAACACGGAGGTACAACCTACTCATTCGATCCAAGCGCTTTCCGAAGTACTCGATTTAATTTCCTAAAGGGGGTAAAATCTGGAAAAAACCAAAAGTAAATGCTCTCTAATCAAGGCTTTTTTCTAAATTTGCCCGTCTAAAATCACACCTATGAAGTATCGTCGATTGAACCAGGAAGAGTTAACAGAATTGGAGCCCCAATTTATTCGGTTTTTGGCCTCCAATACGGTCACTGCGGAGGATTGGAAAAAGCTAAAGGAAAATGATTTGCCCAAGGCTGAAGAACTCATCGTACTTTTTAGTGATATCGTTTTTCAACAAACCTTGGAAAAGGTCAACTTCCTTGAACATCGAAGTCCTAAAGAATTACAAATTTTCTCTTGCCTACCGGAACTCATCAAACTTCGCGGCCTTCGGATCGAAGGCGAATCTACTGTCGATTTTACCCGCAATGATCCTCCTGATCAAATGATGCAACAACTCCAAGCCTCTAATGCGGAGCTTCAGATTTTCCAAGCGGAAAAAACGTATAATAAAACGCGTGAAATGGAGCTTTTTGAAATGATGGAACAAGGTTGCCGTATTTCTCAAGGAGAGATGTTTTCTGTTTTGGAACAATTAAAACCTGAAAAATAAACCGCTCTTTTTTATTCTAAAACTTATAAAACATACTGGAAATTTTCTCGGCAAAACAAAGGAAATGAATTCCATTTCACTCACTGTAGCATTTGAAAAACTTCTTCCACTTTCCCCTCCAACCAGGCCCGACTAAAACGAACTTCTGCCTCTGCCATTTCCAATCGCAATTTTTCAATGTCTTTTAAAGATCGCTCCTTGGATGCATAAGCCACTTTCATTTTTATCTGAAAAATCTTTCGCGTAAATTTTAGCAACTGATAATATCCCCGACGATTGAAATCACTGATTTCTTTTTTGCGCTGTAGGTATTGCCGGAAGGAATCGCTGAGTGACAACAAGGCCTCATATTCATCTAGGTCAAAATAGGTTTTGAGTAAAAGTAGTTTGGCACTAAGGGCGTAACGGACATCGCTGTACTCCAGATGCAAAAGGAGTTCCAGTACTTTATCGTAGGCTTTGGTGATGTAAAAATAATAAGCCAAATTATAGGAATAGGCAATTTCGGCCACCTCCGGTACCAAATCTGCTTTGTATTTTTCAATAAAATTCTTTACCCATTCGTGTTCGCCCAAAAGCAAACCAGTGGTTACTATATTTTTATAATTCCATTCTGGCAAATGTCCATTGAGAAATAAAAGTCGATCCTCCAACTGAAATTTATAGAGTTTAAAAATTTCTTCTAAGAAGTCGAGCTTTCCTTGATTGATTTGTTGGATACAGTGATTTTGTAAATAGTTGTACAAATTTTGCAGCTCTTTGAGTGGAAAAAAGCGGGCTTGTTCCCGCACCACCACCAAAGCTTTTTGGTAATCTTCCTCCGCTTGAGAAAGAATCAATTTGTGCAAATGATAGTACACCAAGACCGGCGGAACTTCCAGGTATTTTTCAAAATCTGATTCTAATTCTTTCAGCAAAGCCGCCATCAAGGGATTTTTGTATTCCTGATTGGTAACTCTACGGCGAACAGCCATTTCACAAGCGGCCTTAAGTTTTTCGGATAAATAAAAATGATCTAAACTATCTTGTTTCCGTTGTAAACTATCTCCTTTTGCATATCTGGCCTGAAGAGAAAAGTATTGATCAGCTTCGGCAAGGGTTTGGAATCGCCAGTTGAAATGCTCGCCATCGCGCAATTCATTTTTGTCCAACCAAGTATCCTGGATTTTTAAAACCTTTTCATATTGGCGATTCTGCGCTTTTTGTCGTAAATTCTGAAGCAATAGCACTCGATGCCCTCCTTCTTTCTCCCGAAACTGTTCGATAATCAAAAACTGCTCAACCAATCGTAGGCAATAAGTAAAAATCAAAGCTAATTTGGGTTGATCGTGCTTTTGCCCAGGAAACAAAAGCTTAAAAAGGACGACTCGATTGACCTTATTTTCCGAAAAATCAGGGTAAATTTGGTTGAAATGAGTCACCAATACCTTTACCTCCTCATGCTTATTATGATAGGGAGAATGGCTAAATTCATAGAAACGGGTCATTTCTTTTCGTGTAAATACCGATAAAAGTCCTATTAAACGATTCGACAACATTTTTTTTCCCAATTTTTCAAAACACAAAAATAACACAAACAACTGACAATCAGTTAATTACTATTTAATTACATTAAATTTCGTCAAAAAAATTCCAAAAATCAAGCTTAAATGTTCTTTTTCCAAATTAGGATTTTATCGATTATTGTAAGGTCAAAGAGTTATAACCGACCTAAATATGCTTTTCTATGAAAATTAGTCATACTCCAATAAATCCTACCCAAGCTTTTCTAACGCTTATCCAAAGCCTGGCTTTGTGTTGGTGCTTGGTCTCTAGCTTATCTGCCCAAACCATTGATCAAGGACTAATCTTACAAATGGGATTCAGTGAAAACCTGGATGAAAAAGCAGGCAATGCGGTAGTGACAGAATACGGAAATCTATCTTATGCAGAAGATCGAACAGGAGGAAACAGATGCGCCCTTTGGCTTTCTGGAATGTTTACAGACTACCTCTCCGTAGCTTCTACATCGGACAATGCCTTAACGGGCAGTGATCCTTTTTCCATTAGCGTATGGTTTAAAACGCTTTCGACCAATAGCAATTTCCAAAAAATCATCACTAAGGGACCAAATACCACTGGAGGTTTTGAACTAGGACTCTTTGATGGCAATACGCCTCTAGCAGGAGATCGTACTTTTAATTATGGCCTATGGGACAATGAATGGAATATGGATCCCAACTTAGGAAATGACCAAGAATGGCACCATTTGGTTTTTGTACGGGATGCACAAAACAAAATTTACTTATACCGAGATGGAGAATTGAGAAACTCTGATGACACCTATGATTTTCGAATCGGAGACGATCCTTTAGATTATTATATCGGAAGAGATTTTCAAGGCTTCCTCGATGACCTAAGAGTTTATGACCGAGCATTAAACCCAAATGATGTAGTGACGCTTTTTCAATTAGAAGCTGATTGCGAACTCATTATTTCTCCAACTTGTCTTGATGTACAATACGACAATAGCCCATTCCCTTTTACCGGTACCAATTACCAAGCAGGTTCAAGTGTTGATCCACTCTTTGTTTTAACCGATGATATCAAATTGACTCTGGAAAACTGGGTAGATCAAAACAATACCGACCACTTTGGGAGTTTAATCCTCTACGGCTATCTCGGAGTAGACAATGATCTTTTTGTTTTTGACAGCATTGGAATGTCGGTCGATTTTTCTGGACTTGCCGATCCGGTTACGGAAGTGAATTTCACTTTACTTCCGGCTTGTTGTGGCAAGGACGTAAATTTTAGTATCAACAATGGGCCAACTTATTATTATGAAAATGTCAATGATATTCCAAGTGTATTACCGGATGGTACAGAAGTAGAAGTAACAATTGATTCTTCTTTCCCGCTGGATTGGAAATACTATTTCACCCTTAGCGGCCCTGTCTTCGAGAAGGTCACCATCGGAGGTACCAATGGCTTGGCTTTAAAAGATTTCTGTTTTGATTCTGAGGTAACAGAATTCGAATGTTTTGGTTTTACCGATTTTCCAGATGGTACTTTTTATGGTGAAGGTGGCGGACAAAATCCAGGTTTTCAAATGGCCAACTCTGATCCTGACCTAAAGGTTACTTTGGAAGAATATGTTTCTGGTCCAAACACAAGCTTTGGAAGAATTGAAAACCCAACTAATGGCCCTTATCTGAACAGCCTTAGTATGAATCTAAAAGTAGATTTTACTAATGTACCGGAAACCGTCACAGAGTTTCGTTTTCTCACAGAAAACAATGGCCCTGGTTATAATTTTGCAGCTAATGGCGGAGCCATTTTAGAGGTCTTTGATCTCAATACCATGCCCCTCACCTTACCCGGCGGAGCAATCGTAAACAAGACGGAAATCCCTGGAAGCACTAATCTATACGCCATTACAATCTCCTCACCCAATCTCACTTCGATAACTTTCGGAGGCCTAGACATGCAATTCTATGAGATGTGCTATTCTTCTATCGTGCAAAACAATTGCAGCATAGGAGACTTATCTGCGATCCATTATTGCAGTGACTTCTATTTAGAAGTTGATTTTGAACACCAGAATACGACCAACGATTCCTTTGACCTATACCTGAATGGAAGCCTCTATGGATCTTACCTTTTTGCTGATCTACCGCTTGGCCTCGATCAACTTCCATCAAGCAGTGCTTTTTACACCGCAAAGGTTTGTGTAAAAGACGATCCTAGTTGCTGCTCTGAAATTGTAGATGTTCAACAAAGTGGTTGTACAACTATTATTGGCAATCCAACAGTTGTCCAATTCTGTAATAATTCTATTCTACAAGTAGACTTCGACTATAATAATCCTGGTAGTGATTCTTTCGAACTCTATCTTGATGGTGCTCCTTTTGGCACCTATCTCTTTTCTTCTCTCCCACTCGCTATTACTTTACCTCCTGGATCACCCATTTATCAAGATGCAAAAGTTTGTAATCCTATAGCCTGCTCTGAATGGGTAGCAGTGATCCATGAAAATTGTGATCCTTGTGATCTCAATGAAATCCAAGTAGACTACGAAATTCTACCTTGTACCGCCAATGGGGTATTTAGTATTCAAGTCGCTTTATTAGACATCACCAATAACTCTGATTCTTTTGGAATCGTTGGCAATGGTCAAAACTATGGCCACTTTAGCTACTTTGACCCGCTACCAGAAATCGGAACGTTCGCAGGAGATGGAAATACCGTCTATGAGTTAGGTTTTTTCGATTTAAATAATCCTGACTGTAAAGAGTTTGTTGCAATTGGGCCCATTACTTGTCCAATCAACGATTGCGAAATCAATGACCTCCTTGTAGAGGTTTGGGATTGTGATCAGAATGGCGACTTCCTGGTGGATGTCAATTTCAACTATGTCGGCACCAGTGATTCTTTCTACATCGTTGGTAATGGTCTCAATCATGGCACCTATGCCTATTCCGACCTATGGCTAAGCATTGGCCCCTTCCCTGGCGATGGCACTACTGAATATGAGTTCATCATAATCGACCAAAACGACCAAGCATGTAAAGCTGCATTTGAATTAGGAACCGTATCATGTAGTGCTGCCTGTAATATCTATGACCTGCTTGGAGAAGTTTCCGATTGTGATGCTGCGGGGCAGTTTACCGTAGATATTGATTTTGGAATCCAGAATCCTGGCCCCAATGGTTTTATGGTCATTGGTAATGGCACCTTCTATGGTACTTTCGATTATGCTGCGCTTCCAATCACTCTTGGCCCTTTCCCTGGCAATAGCGGTAATGATTTGCAGTTCAATGTATTTGATGCTAATGATCCATTCTGTATCGGTGTAGTGGACATTGAAGCAGTGAATTGTAATACCGTTTGTGAGCTTACTAATTTGCTTATCGAAGACTTAGGTTGTGTCAATGGAATCAATAAATACAAGATTGATTTTGATCCAAACAATGCGACTAGTGATGGCTTTATGGTCACTTTATTAGGTAATACATTTGGTCCTTACAACTATGCCGATCTACCGATCTATATCGAATACAATGCCGCTGTCAATCAAGCAGCAGATTTACAAATCTGTGATTTCACGAATCCTAACTGTTGTATTTCCGCCTTAGTAGAAGTACGAAATTGTACTCCGGACTGCCCTATCTTAAATGTCGAAGTAGAAGCGGTAGAATGTTTTGATGGCGAATTTTATACTTTGATTTATGTGGAACACGACCCTAATAGCAATAGCCCAGAGTTTACGGTAGTCATCAACAATAAACTTTACGGCCCCTATCCATATACTCAATCTCCTGTACTAATCGGCCCATTCCCATCCTCTTCAACTCCCGGACTTTTAGGAGTAGAAGTACACGACCCAATGATTGATTGTTCTGTCTATTCAGAAGTCGTTATTCCCGACTGTCCTTTAGTTGCATGTTCAATCACGGACCTGGAAGTCACTGCTTTAGAATGTACTGGCCCAAATACCCTATCTATTAAAATCAATTTTGAGCATGAAAATGCGAATGGTGATTTGTTTACCGTTTATACCAGCAACAATACGCTATTCAATACTTACTCTTTAAATGATTTACCTTTAACGATTACCAATTTTCCAGACACGGACTTTAATGGTGATTACCTAAGGGTTTGTATCAAAGATAGTCCCAACTGTTGCGCAGAGGCAGATTTCCAATCGCTGAATTGTAGTGCAGATTGTAGCATCACCAATGTTATCTCTACTCCAGGTGATTGCAATGCCGCTGGCCAGTTTTATGTGACCCTAAATTTCACCTACGAAAATAACCTCAGTGATTTCTTTACAGTGGTAGGAAATGGAACCAATTATGGAGAATTTCTTTATTCCGATCTCCCAATCCAACTCGGCCCATTCGATGGCAATGGCAATACCGTACTAGAATTCCTCGTAACAGATCTGGAAGATGATAACTGCATCGGTGAATCTTTATTAGACGCTCCGCTCTGTGGTCAAAATTGTAGCATCACCGATCTTAACGTCAATTGGGAAGGCTGTAATTTAGATGGCACGAGTAATCTCTACCTCAATTTCAATTCCCAAAATACCAACAATGACCTCTTCGATGTTTTCTTCCAAGGAGAAAATATTGGAACCTATGAATTGGATCAATTACCAATCACGATACATAATTTCCCTGGGGTCACTCACAACCAAGGTTTTGATGTCCTTGTTGTTTGTATCAATGATAATCCAAATTGTTGCGCTGAGGCAGATTTCGATATCGTCCCTTGCCCAATGGATTATACCTGTATCGACTTTGAAGAACTATCTACCAACATGGTTTTCAATGGCAATGAAATCATCCCTGGAAATTTCGTTTTCGAATCCGCAGGAATTGATGTCAGCTTTGGAGATTGCTATGAAGTAACGAACAGCAGTATCTTTGAAATCAGAGACCAATACGACAATGGAACCAATTGCGGCAATGTCACCAATAGCGGACAAACCCTCTTTTTACAAAATGC
Organism: uncultured Saprospiraceae bacterium; assembly: GCA_938015925.1. Classification (GTDB taxonomy): domain Bacteria; phylum Bacteroidota; class Bacteroidia; order Chitinophagales; family Saprospiraceae; genus CALLVY01. The sequence continues at coordinate 7,422 of CALLVY010000868.1, read as the reverse complement.
AGGAATCTTCCTGGACTTTACCTCCTTTAGCCCTATTCCAAGTTCTGTCTCTTTTGACTTTTGTAATGAAGGTTACCTGAGTATCGCAGGAATCGCAGATTCCATCTTCTTTGATGCCACGGACAATACGATTACCCTCGGCACTGGCCATGAAATCCTCATTGAACCTTATGGTCCAAATTCAATAGCTGGAACAGTTACGATTAGCGGAGGAATAGAAGGACTTACCATCTGTGGAATGGAATCTACCTTTGACAATATCTGTATCAATAGCACTCCTCCTACTCCAAACAATGATTGTGTCGCCTTCGAAGAATTAGAAGATGGCTTCAGCTACGACCTCAACAACCACGATGCACTGCTACTAGAATCTAATGGTGTAGAAGTTACTATGCTGAATGGCCTCAGTTATGCACAGGCAACAAGTACCCCCCAATGGACCATGTTTAATGCGGCTTCTGGTTTGCATATTTTCTTGGGCGGTGAATTAGAATTTGATTTCTCTGGCATTGGTGATCCAGTTGAATTCGTCAGTTTCGATTTTTCTGGAGGAGTTGATAATGAATTGACCGTCAATGGCGGTACGACCTTCTCTTTTGATTTCGACACACCTGATACCGTCTTATTTGTCGCTCCGGGTATCACCATGTTCTTTAATAGAGATGCTACCAATACTTCAGAAGGAAATATTAGCCTTTTTGGAGAAGTAGAAAATATGGTGATCGGTGGTATTGAATTGGCGATAGACAATGTGTGTTATTACACTTCTATCCAGGTTGCTCAAGTCTGGCCTGGAGATGCCAATTCGGACAATATTGCCAACCATTGCGACTTACTCAACTTAGGAGTAGCTTTCGGTCAACAAGGATTTGCCCGACCCAATCAAAATACAGATTGGAACGGACTTAATGCCGAAGACTGGCCGGAATTCTTTGCAGATGGAACGACCAACTTCAAGCATAGCGACTGTAATGGTGATGGCATCATCGACCTGAAAGATTTAGAAATCATTCAAGAAAATTATGGACTCGAACATGGTCCAGTAGAACCCGTTGTCAGCTTAGCAAGCACGCCAAACGATCCTCCAATCTATGTTGATCTTGCTTCTCTAGGAACCTTATCTCCTGGACAGACCGTAAGTGCTCCGCTTGTGCTCGGATCCTTTGATGTTCCTGTGGAAGGCATTTATGGAATTGCTTTCACTTTAGAATATGATCCTCAGATGATCATTCCAAGTTCTATCGAATTTGAAAGCATTGAAAGTTGGTTGGGAACGCCAAATGCAGATCTTTTAAGTATTGATCGCAGCGACATGGCGGATGGTCGAATTGAAATTGCCATCAGTCGGATCGACCAGATCAACAAAGGAGGTTTTGGAGAAATCGGGAATTTCATTGGAGTGATTGATGACATCGTGGGCAAAGAAGCACCAACGAATATCAAGGTCACCAATATCAAAGCCATCAATGCCATGGAAGTTGCATTGGCACTTCATACGCCTACTTTCCCGGGTCTTATCTCTACCGATATTGAAGACAATAAAGACATCAACGGACTACTTGTATTCCCAGTCCCTACCACTGATATTCTTAATATTCACAACTACAATCCTGTGGATATGAGAATGCTTACCGTATACAATGTTTTAGGTCAAAAACTCCACGAGGAGCGTTTCCCAAAACAGAAAACGACGGTTGATGTTAGTGCTTGGCCATCTGGGATTTACTATATAGATATCAAATTACCAGAGAGTGTTATTACCAAAAAATTTAAAGTTACCCGAATGTAGTTTATCCTTCATCAAGGTTTTTTCAAGCCTTGATTTAAGCCAAAAATCAAAACATAGCCTAACACGGTTATGAGAGGAAGGATGGGTGCACCCAAAAAGGTGCACCCTTTTTTTATTGCTTCGCTTTAGCAAAGTTTTCATTGGCATGGATCAACTATAATCAAAGTTGTTAAATTTATTTTTTCCTGGCTCCTAAATAGCTAACTTGCTAGCAAATTTTAAACTATGCTTTTGCTTTGGATCGTTTTGGCTTTGATTCTTGCATTTCTTGGATACCTCTTTCTGCTTGCGTTTTTTCCAAAAGGAAATCTTTTACAAGAATTCATCGCCTTGCCTTACTTTTGGTTCAAGGTTTGGGATTCGCCAAGAGATCAAATGCGGGTAAGCAAACATTCTTATGGCCAACACTCCCGCCAATACCTTTTGTGTTGTGAGCCTCTTGCAGGCGCATCCAATTCGGAGGAAGTCGTCGTTTATTATCACGGTGGTGGATGGATGCTTGGAACTCCTGAGAAGTTCCAGTCCAATGCTCAATTTTTCGTAGATCGAGGATATACCGTTTTCGTTCCCTCTTACCGGAGAATTCCTTTTTTCAGTTATCCGGCCATTAATGAAGATTTAGAAGCCAGTCTTTTATTGATTGAAGAACTCAAAATAAAAAAGAAATTGCCTGCCGCCAGATTACTTGTCGGAGGAATGTCTGCCGGAGCCAATCTAGCCGCTCTAATCGCCTTCGACCGTAAACGACTGGCCAGACTAGCGCTTTCTGACAACTTGATCTCTGGTGCCTTTCTTTTTGGTGCTCCGCTAGATTTAGAAGGAATGTATACTTCTTTGCCTTTGTATTGGTTTGCGGGGAAAAAGAATTCTGATCAATTCCAGCAAGCCAATCCGGCCTTTCATTTACTTGAAAAAGAAAGCTTGCCTATCTGTTGTATTCATGGCGATAAAGATGGTATGGTTCCCGTAGCCGCTGCTAGTAAATTTATCGAAAAAATCAAACCGATTCACTCTGGTGTTTTGCATTTTAAAATACTGGATAACAGTTCGCATATTGATTCTGCCAGCTGGGTGCATAGTGATAATGCGGTGCGCCAATCCCTGATCCAATGGTTAGACGAATCTGCTCCACGTTAGACGCTTTGTACTGAAAAGTATCAATCTTGCAATCATTTCCATCCAAAATAGTATATTAGAGCGTGTTTAATTCCAAACACACGCAGCGTATGGCAAACTTCGAAAAATTGTACCCGCAAGCTTTCTCGCCCGTCCAGGCAATGGATGTGAGATGCCCCGATTGCGAATTTTTGCTCCACGCCGGCGCCGTAAATATTTCTGATGGAATCGCCAAATGCACTTCCTGTGAAAATTTATTTCAGTTGCACCATGCGGTTCCTCGTCGACAAAAACCACAGCTTGATTTACCGACTGGTTTAGAGATTTTTAGATTTGAAAAAGAACTGGAAATTCAATTTAGTTGGCGACAATCGATAAGTACAACTTTGTTGTTTTTCAATTTGGCTTGGAATGCCTTTTGGTTGATCTTTGCTGTTGCAATGCTTTGGGTAGGTGGAATAAGTTTTGTACTATTAATTGGTATTCCGATTGCTATTGGAATTTATCTTTTGTATTTTCTGATCGCTCAGGTTTTCAATTATACGAGTATCCTTATTGATGAAAAAAATCTTTGCATCACCCATAAGCCCCTTAGTCTTCCGGGCTATGATAATAAAATCATTGATCGCCAACAGGTCGACCAAGTTTATATAGAAAAATACATCGAGAACAATTTTGAGGATGGGCCAGAATATGCCTTTGCGATCTACGCCCTACACAAGCAGCAAAAAAAACTACAATTGGTCAAAAGAATTGCTCACTACGAACAAGCTCAATTTATAGAGCAAGCCTTAGAAGATTATCTATTAATTGCCGATCGTAAAATAGAAGGAGAATACGCCCCCTAGATAAAATCCGAAAGAATGAAAGACAAATATTTAGATCCAGAAGGAATTTACAAACCCGTTTTTCCAGAATTGACGCCACTCTCTGTCAAATGCCCTGGCTGTGAGTCCGTCATCGAACCGGCACAAATCAATATCGACCACAATCTAGCCAAGTGCGATTCTTGTGAATCCATTTATCAACTGCATAATGCAATTCCATTCCGCCACAAAGCCGAATCTTTTATGCCCAATGGCATAGAAGTCCTTCACCTGACCAATGAATTAGACATTGAACTAAGCTGGCAAAGATCTCTAAAATCAGGGCTCCTCTTTTTTACCATTTTTTGGAACAGCATTGTCTTTATCATCGCTGCAGGTGCGATCATTTCGGGAAATTATATCGCGCTGCTTTTTATGAGTTTGCATTTAGCAGTTGGGATAGGTTTGCTTTATAATCAACTCACGCTTATTTTTAACCGAACCAATATTATCGTCGACCACGACCGAACCCTCATCGAACATCGGCCACTCAAATTGCCTTTCTACAATGATAAAAGCATTTCCAATAAGGACATCCAACAAATCTTTGTTGAAAAGTATGTAGAAAGTACCACCAACAATATTCCAAACCATGCCTTTTCCGTAAGTATTATTTTTAAAAATGGTAAAAGAGAAAAGCTCATAAAAGGCATTATGCACTTAGAGCAAGCCCAATATATCGAACAAGAAATCGAAAATTTTCTACGTATTCCTGATGAAAAAATCAAGGGAGAACACCTACAGGGCTATTGAAAATAGAAAAGAAGAGATCTACAGGAAGCGCTCATTTTTAGAGCTCCAATTGAGTTTTTTACTATTTATGTCTGTAAATACCACTGTCTGGTAGAGCGTATTTTTATATTTCCTAAATATTGCCTAATTTCTGCCTGATTAGAGTAGATGGTAAAAAACATCTACCATTTTTGACTATGTACTGAGTCATCATTATTTAAGCTGAAAAAATAAATACAATCATGGGATTTTTAAATGATGTCAAAAAACTCCTTTTCGGAGCCAAATCCGTTGCCAAATCTGCTGGAAACAAAGTTGTCGACTCTGGAATGGAGGCAGGAGGTAAATTTGCAGACAATGCCGGAGACGCCTTAGATGGTGCCAAAGATATTGCTGGTGATGTACTCCATACCGCCAAAGATGCGGCTTCCGATGCCTTACTCAAGGCCAAAGAAGTCATGGAAAACCTGGGCGACAATTTCTCCGAAACCGCAGGACCCGTTGTAGATAAAGCCAAAAATTTCACAGAAGAAGTTGGCGGTAAAGTCATGGACGCCACGGCCCCTTTCGTAGACAAGACCAAAACAGTAGCAGAAGATCTCGGCGCTAGTATTCTAGATAAGTCTGGGGATGCCATGAACAAGGCCAAAAATGTAGCCGAAGATGTTGGAGGAAAGGTAATCGAAGCAGCTGGGCCAATGATAGAAAAAACCAAAGGGGTAGCAGAAGATATTGGCGGTAAAGTCATGGACGTTGGTGGAGATGCGATGGAACGCTTTAAGGAAGTTGGAGAGGATGTTGGTAAAAAAGCCAAAGGTTTCTTTGACGAAGCGCAGGAAGCCGCTGCACGCGAAGCCAAAGGGCTCGATCCTTTTGAAGGACCAGATGCAGTAGATCAGGCCAATGCCAAAATCGCCAAGGATGGAAATATGGAAGACATGGTTCAGAAAGCCAAAGATTTGGCGGATCGAATGGATGCCAAGGTCAAAGAACGCAGAGCAGGTTTTTCGGAAGCTCCGCGGATCGAAGACAATGACAAAAGCTTACTCGATGGAAAAGATGATTTCTTTGCCAAAGCGGATCGTTTCGCAAGAGGCGACTATCACAATGAAGGAGAGAAGCCAGCTAGTGAAGAAATGAAAATCATCACAGATCCAGCACCAGAAGAAATCAATATCGACAAAAACCAACTCAATGATTTATTGGGTAGTGCTCCCCCACCCGCTCCTGAGGTCAATGACTTAATTGACGATGCCATTGTTTTGGAGGAGGATAAAAAAGATCAGGAGGGATCAGAAGATCCTTCGGAAGAAGAGGATAAAAATACTTAATCCAAGTTGATAAGAATTAGAAGAAAAAAGGGTCTGTTGAATTGTTCAACAGACCCTTTTTATTTACCCTAATAATAGGATTCCACTAATCCCATTTCTTCCCTTCAAACAAAATTTCAAAGCCACGGTAAGTCGCACGATGCATAATCGTCGCATGAGATTCTTTAAGGAAAGGCTCAAAATGAACCATCATTTTTTTAGCCCCTTTTTCCTTCAGCGCCGCCAATAACTTATCCATTCCATCTTTCATCTCCGGACCTTCGGTCCCCAAAGCCAGATAGACTTTCTTCTCCAAGTTTGGATGGGCTTCTAAAAAAGCGCCCGCTCTTTTGACCAATGCCTGATCATTCCACCACAAGCTGGGACTCACGATGAGGTAATTGTCAAACAAATGAGGCTGGGTAAATAAGACTTCCGCCGCAAAGAGCCCGCCAAGGGATTGTCCAATGATGGTTTGCTCCCCAGTCCCTCGATATTTTTCCTGAATAAAAGGCTGTAATTCTTTTTCTATAAAGGCCATCAATCGGGCCGTACCGCCCGCATTGGGAATGGCTTTTTGATCTTCTTTATTGGCCGATGGAGTGGTAAAATCTCGATAGCGATCTACATTTGCAAGGCCTACCAAAATGGATTGGGGCATCAATTGGTACATGTGAAAATACTGCACCAGCCCAGCCATATGCGGATAATCTTCGTGGCCTGAACCATCCAAAAGATAAATAACAGGATAGGTCGCGAGGCTATCTTCTTCGTAGCCTTGGGGCAGGTAAATATTGAGTGTTCGCGTTTCGGATAATTCTTTGGATTCAATCTGATCGACGTAGCCGAATTGGAAAGGGATTGGTTCCTGGGCTAGGATATTTGAAGGGTATAAGAATAAGGAAAGGACTAGGGCAAATAATAATCTAATCTTCATTTTTAGGTTTTTAAATAGTAAATAAACAGTTACTCTAGTAGAGAGCATTTATTATATTTTCCTTTCAATGAAGGTTATTCATTTTCCATTATTTAGGAGAATTCTGTTGGTTAAAAACTATTTTGTTATCTAAATCTATGGTTCCTTTTTCAAGAGACAATATATTACTTATTCAACGGCCGCCTTGTGGCGGATGCCTACGGCGTGTGGCCGCCCGTCCGCTTTGCGGTTCACGAGTTTTCACTCGTTCATGCATTCGGCAAAAAGTACCAAAACCCTCGTCAAATCGACGAAGGAGATTCATGAGGAACGAACTAAAAAGAACTCCTCCGTCGAGCATTTTTTTGACTGCCACTCCCACTCCTTCTTTCGTCAGGACACCTATTCCTTATTATTTTTATTTAACTTAAATCCCAACTTAAAGTGACAAGGTCGCTTTTTTTTATTCTTGGTATTAAAACTTCCCAATCATCCCCAATAAATAAACGCATTTGATAAACTCCCGATTCGTTCCTTCAATTTCTGTTTGGCCGGCAGTCGCATAGAACTTAGCACGCAAATGGCGCAGGCAACCTTCCAGGTATCGAACGGTGAGGATCAAACCTTTCAGTTGATTGTAACGATCTATGTCTCCAGCTTGTAGCCGCTTGATTCGCTTGGTTCTGATATTTT
>CALLVY010000867.1 GCA_938015925.1 uncultured Saprospiraceae bacterium | reverse complement strand
TCAATTATTAATGCCATGAGAAATAAATTAATCCTTAGGATCTTTGCCGTCGTTCGAAATCAAGTTATATATGACAAAAATCTTAATTTTATTTAATTATAGTTTGGAAATACCATAGAAAACGCAGATGTCGCAGATTTTTTACGATTGATCGTAAAAAATCTGTTTGATTCAGGAGAGCATTTACTTCGATCTGCGAAATCTGCGGGACACCTTTTTGGGTTTGTTTCCTTTGGGATTTAGGGAATAGCTTCAAGCTGCACCCCAGTTTTCCCTTCCTGGAATCTACTTCAAATTTTTAACAACATCAGCAAGCAATTGCTCCTCATCCGTCAATAAAGATTCCAACACCTCCGCATACTGATCCGCTCTTTGCTTAGCATCCGCTTCCGTAAAACGATTCGAATTGTAAATCACCTTTAAGGCAACCGTTTTTTCCTGCTCCGTGAAATTAAAAGAAAAGCTTCTCCCAAACCATTTGTGAACCGAGGATACCCCCGTGCTAAAAGAAAGGCCTTCCATTTGTCTATTGTCACTCACTTTGGTGAAATTTTCAATGCCAATGCCAATGGGGCATTCGGCAAATTTAAGTTCCTCTACCAAAAGACTGTAGGGATAATTTTGATTAGAAAAAACATCTAATAGGTTTTTCTTGACTTGATGCACATAGTCGGCCACCGTAGTGCTACCTTCTATGGTCGATCTGAAAATCGTATCGTTGGCATAGTAGCCAATTTGATTGTTGATGTCTTTGTGTTCTCTTCCGGCATTGACACTTGCGATGGCCACATCTTTGTGATCGGTAGCGGCATGAATCAATAGTTTGAGCGCAGCCACTAAAAAAGTGAAAATAGTGGTGTTGTATTTTATCGCTTGATTTTTAAGAACTTGGGTGAGTGCTTCGTCGAATTCGAGGTCGTGGGCAAAGCCATTGTAAATGTTAAACTCTTTTTGTTCTACGGTATGTGGAAAGTCGATTGCTTGGGTTAAGTCTTTTAGATAGGAAAACCAAAAGGCTTTGGAATCGTTTAGTTCTCCTTGATGGATTTTATCGTTTTTCCAATAAGCAAATTCTTTATAATGAATCGTAAGCGGTTCTAAATCAGCCGCTTTGTTTTGACAGAAATTATTGTAGGTCGCAAACAATTCATCAAAGATGATATTCATAGACCAACCATCGGAAACAATGTGGTGAATGACTAAAATAAGCAAGTGCTCGGTCTCGCTTTTCTTGATCAATCGGATGCGGAGTAAAGGGCCTTTAAATAAATCGATAGAGGTTTTATCTTCTAGTTCGAGGAATTTATCGACCTTTTCTTTTTGATCTTTTTCCTGACTTAGATCGTGATAAGTGAATTTAAAAGTGTGTTCTGCGGTATCGAAAATTTGCTGTTTGAGTTCGTCTTCTATTTCTACGAATAAGGTGCGCAAACTTTCGTGTCTTTGCACAATATGTCGCAATGCTTTTTCAAAGGCGTCGACATTCAAATCTCCGATCATGGTAAAGGTTCCTGGAAAGGCATTATTCGGTTCTTGACCTTGGCTCATCATCTTAAAGGCTTTTTCAAAACCTAGGAAACGCTTTTGGTTATAGGAGATGTCGTAGATGTTGTTTTCATTGGATACAACTGGAATAATTTCCTCTTCTTCCTTCGTCAGATTTTCGGCATACTTGGCCAATAATTGTGGAGTAGGGTGGTCAAAAATATCTCTGACGTCAATGGAAATGCCAGTTACCTTGTACACTTCCGAAACGACCTGAATCGCTTTTAAAGAGTTGCCACCAAAGCCAAAAAAGCTATCCGTAATACTCAAAGGTTGGTGTAAAAGTACCTCTTGGAAAATAGTGACAATGTGTTTTTCAAATTCGGTGGTCGGCGCTATGATTTCCTTGGCAATGGCTTTTTCTTCTGCTACTTGGATTTGCTGTTTTAATGCCTGGATATCTATTTTTCCAGAATTATTTAGAGGAAAGGCATCAAAATAGACAAAGGTATTCGGAAGCATATACTGCGGGATGATCTTGGAGAGATAGGCCTTTAATGCTGCGGAATCAATGTCTTCTGTTTTTTCTACAAAAGCGACTAATTGTTTTCGGGTATCCGTTTCTTCTACCATTACAATGGTATTTTTTACCGCATCATGGGTACTGATCGCTTCTTCTATTTCATGCAATTCAATCCGAATGCCGTTCAATTGCACTTGGGAATCCATGCGACCATTGAAGAGGATGGTACCGTCTTCGGAGTAGCTGGCATAGTCGCCTGTTTTATAAATTCGCGCACCATTTAAGTAGGAAGTAGTGGGGAATTTTTCTGCGCTTAATTCCGCATTGTTTAAATAGCCTTCCGAAAGTCCCAACCCCGCAACACAGATTTCTCCTTGAATGCCAATGGGGACTAATTTCAAATCTTCATCTAATAATAAGATCGTCGTATTCGCAAAAGGCGTTCCTATGGGAATACTGTTGTTGGTGTAGTAGTCTCTTTTTTCATAAATCGTTTTATAAAAAGAGGCTCCAATACAAGTTTCTGATGGGCCATAGCCATTGTAAATATCTTTGGTTTGAGAATAATGGATACAATCTGGCGTGGACGCTTTTTCTCCGGTGGTAATGATTTTTTGTAAGCTGGGCAATTCCCTTTTGTTTAAAATCTTCAAATAAGAAGGCGGAAAAATAGCCACATTGACATCATGGGTTTCTAATAATTGGCTCAATACATTGGTATCATTTTTTTCTCTTTCCGAAGCGATCACCAACGTGTTTCCAGCGAGGAGTGCCATGAATATTTCTACCAAAGACGCATCAAAAGAAATGGAGGCAAACTGTAGCACATTATGATGGCTCAAGCCTAAATAATCCAAATGATAAAGCATTCTATCGGAGATGCTTTTGTGTTTTATGGGAATGGTTTTGGGTTCTCCGGTGGAACCGGAGGTACGAATGATATAGGCGCTTTGGTCTTTTGTGGATTTGTTTTGAAATGCCACTTCCTGAGCGTCATCGAATTCTATTTCCAAATCTACTGCCAATAAATTTCCCGAATATTCTTGCAACTCAAACATCAAGTCGCTGATGGTGATCAAAACATTGGCCTCGGTTTTTGCAAGTACAAGGTCTCTTTGTTCTACGGGCAATTTCAAATCTATAGGAACATAAGTTCCACCACATTTCCAAATGGCCAGGAGAGAAATTAGCCAGAGGTCCGAACGTTCCAGCATGACGCCGACACAATTTCCTGTTTGTAAGTCATGTTCTTTTTGTAAATAATCTGCCAGCGTGTTTACTCGATTGTTAAGCTGTTGGTAAGTTGTTTTTTCTCCTTTGTAAATGATCGCTTCTTTGTCTGTATTCGAAATTACTTTTTCTTCGAAAAGCTCGATGAGTGTTTTGTCGGAGTCGTATGCTTTAGTGGTATTGTTGAATTCCTTTAGAATGGTATTGGCTTCTTTTTCGGAAACGATGTCTGCTTCTTTGAGTAGCGTGTCTGGGTTTTGAAAAAGGGCCAAACAGGCATTGAAGTGGGCTTTGATGTTTTGAATAAAATGTGCTTCATAACAAGCGGGATTGTAATCTATCCTCACCACCATCTTGTCTTCTTGCATGGAGCATTTAAATACAAAGTCGACATCATTTAAGAGTGGTTTGTCATGTGCATTTTCATAAATGAACAATACATTGCTTGTTGATTTTTTGCTTAAAATATCGCTCTGCTGTTTGCTGTATTGATCCTTTAAGGTTTGCTGACACATTTTTAAGTGCGCTTTAAAACTTCTATTGGTATCTGCATATAGAGAAATGGGAATGTGAAGGGATTCCTTTTCTACCCCTGCTAAATGCGGAGTGTTGATGACCATGTTTTTTTGAAAGGTGTATTTTTTGATCAATACGGAAAAGGCGGAAAAAAGAACGACCAAGGAAATGGTGTCATTGGTTTTTGCCAATTCAAAAAAGCTAGAGTGCTGTGAGGAGTCGATCTCAAATTGAATAGTTGATTTTTCATTTTGAGGTCTTCCGTTTTTTTGTTTAAAAGAGAAGTGGATGGCTTCTTCGCTGGTCCAGGATTGGGTTGGTGTAATTTCTGCGATGTTTTCTGTGCTCATAATATGGAGGATTTTATGTTGAAGTTTTTTTAAGATATTTTTTTGTTTACTACGTGAACCTTCCTATGGTCGGTTTTCCGCAGATCACACAGATTTTTTACGATTGGTTGTAAAAAAAAATCTGCGAAATCTGCGCGATCTGCGGGAAACCCCTTCCCATATCCATTTTAAAATATAGAAATATCTAAATCAATTTTTTCTTTAGCTTCCGTCTTATAATGAATCATTTCCAGTATTTGACTTTCCATGTTTTTTAAATCTCTAGGTTCCGTTTTGGGTTCAAATAAACCATCTTTTTCCCAGGCCTCCGGATCTAAACTGATCGCATTGACATTTAACCAAATTGGTTCCTGAAATAAATCTAGTTTTTCCGGCATCACATCTTTTACTACAATTAGGAAAATAACCTGAGCAAACTCTTCTAACCTTTCTGCCGTGTGAATCCGATCTGCGATTAAAGTGTCTAGTGATTTATTGGGCGCTAAATTTTTCTTGAAAATTTCGAGGATAAACGGAATTTTTAAATAATCGATATAGTCAAAAGTAAAAGTGTTATTCGCCACTTTGTGCCAATCTAAAAAGAGTTTTTTCATTCTACCCAAAGCAAAAATGATTTTAGAAGTCTCTTTGTCTAATTGCGTTTTGACCTCTAAGTCTAAAAATGTTTTATTAAACATCTGCGGACAGTCCAAAGACCATCCAATGACCACACTCCACAAATAAGCCAAGGTATACACCTGCGGATGCCCCAAATACGGATACGATCCTTGAATGTGATCAATGAGCCATTCGTTTTGTGAAATCACAAATTGACTTAACCTTTCCACCTGGTTTTCTTCCAGCGAATTGTTTAAATCTTTTCGAATTAAGTCGATGATACAGGTGTTTTCATAGGCAATCATATTGGAACCCACGGAGTACAAAGGATCTGCGAATACAGCAGCTTCCCCCGTACAAGCCCATCGGTCGATGGAGTAGACTTGTGTGGCAGAATGGCTGTAGTTTTTGGTTCGTAGAAAATCTTCTAGCGCAAAGTTTTCTAGATGCTCGGCAATGGCGGGTTCTTGCGTACTCAACCATTCTCTGGCCTTGGATTTAGTGTTGAAAGTTTTTAGATCATGGTAGGCTTCAGAGGCCACAATGCCAAGACTAGTATAGCCAGAATTTAAAGGAATCAGCCAAACCCAATAGCCTTGTCCCATGATGTGAAAAGTAGAGTAGTATCTATTTTTATGAGGGACTTGATTGTGGTAGCTAGAATTGTCTTTGCTGACCATGTCTTCCACGTCAAATCTTCCTTTGACTCGAAACCACACCGCGTTGTGTGGGGTTTCCATTTTTTTAGTGAGCTGAAATTTTTCATGGAAAAATAGCCGCCTGCCCATCGCATCAATCACCCATCGGCAACGTAAATCAAAATCCTGGTCTTCGGTTTTGATTTGTACGATATTGTCTTGCGCTTTTTCATTAATCTGTATATCTTTTAATGTGGCTCCATCAATGATTTCAACACCACTTAATTTGTTGATGTTATACAGATCATTTTCCAATACGCCTCGATCCATTTGCAAGGAATCATAAGGCGGATAATCCGATAAACCAATCTCCGGTCGGTCGGTCCATTTTTGCTGCCCATCTCCTAAGATAAATCGGAAACCCAGTTTTTTATAATGGGCATTTTTAAAATAGGAGTCTAGTCCCAAATCTTCCTTGAAGTAGAAAGAAGCGATCTCGGTGGTAGATTCTCCTACTTTATAAGTCGCAATGGGTTTTGGGAACTTTTGTTTTTCCAGGACTAAGGTGTTTAGTTCTGGAAATTCTACTTTTAGTTGCCTGGCTAGGGTAAGCCCCGCTAAACCGCCACCACAGATGATGACGTCGTATTTGTTTTTCTTTGGTATCATATATAAACGGTGTCGGTCTTATAGACCTTTTTAATTAAACAAATCAATGAATCGGTCTTACAGACCTTTTGGGTTAAGAATGAGGAAAGGGCTGTAAG
>CALLVY010000866.1 GCA_938015925.1 uncultured Saprospiraceae bacterium | reverse complement strand
AAGCCGCCTGCAAAAGTCTGCAAAATCCAAATGAAAAAGACATCAATGATCGGGTAGAAAAAGTAGTGGCTGGAAAAATAAGAATGGGACAATTGATAGAGTCTGAAATTACTTTTCAGGAGTTGGACATCTGCGTGGAAGCATTTAAAAAATTGCTAAAAAGCATTCACCATGTTCGAATCGAATACCCAGAATAAGAAAAGAAGCGGTTCAAAAAATCGGAACTTAGTATAGGCTAAAATATTCCATATCGATTGGGGCGGTCAATGCTATGATTTAGTTTAATCCCTTCTTTGATCTCTCTATTAAAGCGCGATTTTTCGTCAAAAAAATCATTTTCAAAATTAAAAATTCCTTATTCAATATTTCTATCCAGAATTAAACCTCCGTTTTTTCTTTTTCTCAACACTCCTAAATATGGATTGATCAATACCTCCCTACAAGCCCGCAATTTTTCGCCCTCAATCAATATTGAAAAATCGATATCCAATATTACCCAAAGCTACTTTATCAAACCTTCATAAAGCCATTTCGCCAAAGCCTCGCGGTTGCTTTCCAATACAAAACGTTTTTGATCGGCACTGTTTCTAATATTTCCCAACTCTATAAAAACAGACTTCGGTTTGACCTCTCGCAGCATGTGTAAATCACGACTGGTCACCGTACCATTATACTTGCCATTGGCGCGGTACTTTTGGTATTTCTGTTTAAACGTTTTATGGATATTTAAAGCCACTTTACGACTGCTTGTACTTCCAGGATAAGTATAGAAAAAGACATCGGTATTGGCTCCCTTACTTCGAGAATCGATATGGATAATCATCGCCAATTGATCTTTGATGCCTTGCTTGCGATGTTTGTCATACAAAGTGTTGATGGCATCGGAGCGTTGAAAGAGTCGCGTTTTTTGGCTCCGCGGAATTTTATAATCTCCCCAGCAATATTCATCCCGATCACAATCGAGGTATTCGCCTGAACGAAGGCCATCATCGGGATCGCGGGTAATCATGTAGACAATCGCACCATGCTCGAGCAGCTTTCTACAAACCCTCAAGGTAACATCATAAGCGTACTCATCTTCACAAAGTTGATGATCTCCATATTGTCCAACGGCACCCGAATCCGGGCCACCATGCCCGCTCACCAAATAGACCACTTTTCCTCGAAGTTGATTGTCGATCAATGGGACAAAAGCATGCTCAGGACCAAAAATAGGGAAACGACGAGCACCTCCAAGTTTTTTCCGCTGGGCTAGTATCTCTGGATCAATTTTATTTTTGGGAATAGCTGGCTTATTGGCTTCTGCGGTTCGATTGTCGACAGGTGTTTCAACTTTGGGAGTGGGTTTTACCGTGGTCTGGCTAGCCGAGCCCTCAATTTTTTCAGTGAGGCAAGATAGTTCATGATAAGGCACCCAAAGGATTTTGGATTTGGCAATTGTCGATTTTCGTAAGCTTTCTTCTTTCATCGACTCATTATAATACTTGATTCGCAAAGCTTGTTCCCAACCAGAAATGCCCAAAGTAGATCGAATACTACTTCCATTGTACTTGTAAATGAGTACGGGGATGTAATATTTCTTCCCTTCCAGCAAACCTACTTCCGGTTTTAGCTGGTTCAATTCGTAAAATTGCTCGTGATTACATTGGAAACCTTCGAGATGATACCGTTGAAGGAGGCTGTAGACACTATCGCCACTACGCGCAGGGACTCGGTGAAATTGGCCCTCTTCTGCTGGGCAAAAGCCCATAATTAGGCAAGAAGTAATAAAAATTAGGATAATACGATGCATGTTCAAGTTCCTTTTCTACCGCTTATGATTAAAGTGTTTCTGTTTAAATTCGTGCAAAAATAAGGACTATTACTTTTCTTAGCAGCAAAAGCCATGCACAAATTATTTATTTTCCTTATTTAATGTTAATCGCCTACTCCTTATTTGAATACTCTATTATTCCTTTTCCCTATCTTTTTACTTTGTTTTGACTGGAATAATAGCAAATCTTAGTTATTTTCGCCAATGCACTTGATTAAAGAAGTTGGCGCATTACTGCGTAAAGAATTGGTATTGGAGTGGCGACTTCGCTATGCCATCAGTGGTATTCTACTTTACGTATTATCGACGGTATATATTGTGTATGCTTCATTTGTTGCGGTCCAACCCCAAACCTGGAATGCCTTGTTTTGGATAATTGTTCTTTTTGCTTCTGTAAATGCTGTTGCTAAGAGTTTTGTACAAGAAAGTGGGAATCGCCAGCTTTACTACTATAGCTTAGCCAATCCAACGGCCATAATTTTAGCAAAGATCATTTATAATACTGGACTTTTGCTTTTACTGACTCTTTTGTCTTACGGAGCTTTTAGTTTGGTCGGAGGGAATCCAGTGAAAGATTATAAGCTGTTTTTTACAGGCTTGTTTCTTGGAAGTGTAGGCTTTTCCATCACCTTTACCTTTATTTCTGCCATTGCTTCCAAAACAAATAACAGTGCAAGTTTGATGGCAATTCTAAGTTTCCCGATTATTATTCCAATTTTAATGAGTCTGATTAAATTAAATGCAGGCGCCCTTCGTTTAATACAGGATACTGCTATTTGGAAAGATATTATGACCTTAGTAGCCATCGATATGATATTAATTGCCCTGAGTTTGATTTTATTTCCTTTTCTTTGGAGAGACTAAGTACACGGTGTACTTAGTAATCCACATTCTTTGATTGACTTACATAAGGGAAAAGTCAAAAAAACATAACCCAATAAAACTATGCTAAAACATTGGTGGAAAATCCTCGCAGTTCTTATCCTGCTTTATACTTTTACGGTAGGCTTGTTGGTACCTTTAGGACCAGGGATTACAGCTATTGCGCCGCAAAGCCTTACTACTGGAAAGGTGGTTCAATTAAAAATTGAAGGTTACAATTCTCATTATGCCAGTGCCACAGAAAAAAGTGCCTGGCTGAAAGTCGGAAAAAATCTCACCCTTCCCGCTACGAAGATCGAAGCAGCCAGCGAACAAGATATGCTGCTTACTTTCGAAATTCCTGCTCATTTCCCTGGCGAAAAGAAAGTCGCTTCTGCAAGTTTGATTCTTGATAATGATATCGACGGAAGTTCCGTCAAACCCTCCGCGGTGGTTTTGACTCAAGAAACTTTGGCGCCGGAAGGCGCTGCCTTAGCTTGGTCAACTGCTACACTGACTGGATTACACGATAAGTCGGGAATGAATTTTCCATTTAGAAATATCCTGGCAGAAACAATTAGAAATACCTATTTTCATGTTCCACTATGGTTTGGGATGATGATCTTGTTTTTGGTTTCGGTTATCTACAGCATTCGATACCTCTTATATCTACAACCCAAAGACGATTGGAAAGCAGTCGCTTTTACAAGGGTAGGTGTTTTATACGGAATGCTCGGACTCCTCACTGGTGCGCTATGGGCCAAGTGGACTTGGGGCGCTTATTGGAGTTGGGACATCAAACAAAATATGTCGGCCATCGCCATGTTGATTTATCTGGCTTATTTTGTTTTGCGAGGATCATTGGATGATATGGAAAAACAAGCGAAGATAGGAGCGGTATTTAATATCTTTGCTTTTGCTGCATTGATTCCACTTCTATTCGTCATTCCCCGTTTGACCTCAAGTTTGCATCCTGGAAATGGAGGCAACCCTGGATTGGGAAGTGAAGATCTAGACAACACCATGCGGATGGTTTTTTATCCAGCAATAATTGGGTGGACCCTCTTAGGCGTTTGGATGTCCAATCTCTTGCATCGGATGGATAGGATCAAAGAATATTTATTTGATAGAATGTAAATGGTTTCTGGTTCTTTGACAAATCCTATGATTTCTTGAAACAGAATATTAAATAGGGATTTGCATAAAAAACGCACATTTGATTTTTTTTTATTAAAAAATAAAGCGAGTTTTGCTCGTAATACAACCTATGAAAAAGAAACTCCTAAGTTTAGTGATTTTTCAATTAGCAATCCTTCAGCTAATCACCGCTCAATCTGCTCAACCTGACTTTATGCGCAGTACCGGGAAGATTTATGTAGTGGTGGCAGTAATCGTAGCTATGTTTATTGGGATCATTGGATTCCTGGTCTATATGGATAAGAAATTAACGAAATTAGAAAATCAAATAAAAGATTAATGAGCAAGAAAAAAGCGCAGCCAGCACACATTAGCTTTTTGGATAGTGTGAGTCGAAACTTCGACAAAGCTGCAGTACACTCCGGCCTTCCTAAAGGCCTTCTCTCTCAAATAAAAGTTTGTAACTCGGTATACCAAATGCGCTTTCCTGTGAAGGTGGGCAATGAATACCAAGTGATCGAAGCTTATCGAGTACAGCATTCTCACCACCGCTTACCGACTAAAGGAGGGATTCGCTATAGCCAAAAAGTAAATCAAGATGAAGTGATGGCCTTGGCCTCGCTGATGACTTACAAATGTGCTATCGTAGATGTTCCTTTCGGTGGAGCTAAAGGAGGAGTGAAGATCAGTCCGAGAGATTATACCACTGCTCAATTGCAGTCCATCACCCGCCGATATACAGCAGAGTTGATCCGGAAAAACTTTATTGGTCCTGGAATCGATGTTCCGGCACCTGATTACGGAACCGGTTCTCGCGAGATGGGATGGATCTTGGATACTTATATGTCTTTTAAAGGTGGAGAAATAGATGCTGCTGGTTGTGTAACCGGTAAACCAGTCAATCAAAGTGGAATTCGTGGTAGAACGGAAGCTACTGGACGAGGTGTTTACTATTCTTTAAGAGAAGCAGTGTCTTATAAAGATGATATGGCTAAACTTGGCCTGACTACAGGGATGGAAGGTAAAACAATTGCCATTCAAGGGCTTGGAAATGTAGGATACCACACTGGCGTAATTTGCCAGGAAGAAGGAGGCGCCACGATTATTTGCGTAGCAGAATATGAAGGAGCTGTATACAATGAAAATGGAATCGATATCAAAGCATTGGCGAAGCACCGTAAGAAAACAGGGTCAATCCTCGGTTTTAAAGGAGCGGAAGATATGAATCAACGCAAAAACGTTTTGGAAGTCAAATGTGATATTTTGATTCCAGCGGCCTTGGAAAACCAAATTCGCCTGGATAATGCGAAAAAAATCAAAGCCAAAATTATTGCGGAAGCGGCCAATGGCCCAATTACGGCTGGAGCAGAAGAAATTCTTTTGAAAAAAGGAATTTTGATTATTCCAGATATGTATTGCAATGCTGGTGGAGTTACCGTTTCTTACTTCGAATGGTTGAAAAACTTATCTCACATGCGTTTTGGCCGAATGGAAAAACGTTTCGACCAAAATACCTATGGCAATCTCGTAGGTTTGGTAGAAAGAATGACTGGCAAAACCATTGGACAAAAGGAAAAGAAACTATTGACTAGAGGTGCAGATGAAGTAGATTTGGTGCGTTCTGGTTTGGAAGAAACGATGGTAACGGCTTATGACCAAATTCGTATGGTAATGAAGCGGAAGAAAAAAGTGGAAGATTTGCGAACTGCAGCCTTTATTTCTGCTTTAGATAAGATTGGAAGTGATTATTTAGCATTGGGGATTTTCCCTTAGTGCTTCTATTATAACTTATTTTTTCGGTGGCCCGCTTTGGTGGAGCCACCGTTTTTTTTGGCTTTTGCAAAATTTTGCTTTTTTGATAAGCACAAAGTAGATCATGAAGGAAGCGAACTAAATCCTATGGTCAATCAGAAAGCTAGGAAAAGGTTTGTATTGAGTCTTTTGAAATAAGCGATTTTCTTCTTTTTGCTTGTTTTAAAGACAGAATTTGTCAAAGAACCAAATTTTATTGGCAAAATGCCTTATTTTTCAATTGTGAATAAAATTAACAAAGGATTATGGCCAAATTTTTTGTGGTTTATTTTTTTGTCAATATATTGCGGCCTTATTTGAATAAAAGATTTATTTAATATTAATATTAACCTTTTTACTTAAGTATTTAGTAGGCAGTTCGTTCAAAAGATACTGCTTGCTTACCCGATGAACAGCAATAAATTTTTAAATAATGATGTCAGAAACGAGCAAGACGGATAAGATTGACCTAAAAATCATCAAAATCCTACAAGAGAATAGTAAGATCACCAATTTAGATTTGTCAAAACAAATTGGTTTATCTCCTGCACCAACCCTGGAAAGGGTAAAGAAACTGGAGCAATCAGGAATCATAGAAAGCTACCATGCCCAAGTCAACCCACAAACCATCGGCTTGAGTGTCAAGACTTTTGTCTTGGTATCCTTAGCTTGGCAAAAAGAAAATGCCCTCAATGATTTCTTAGAAAAAATCAAAACGATTGAGGAGATTACCGAGTGTTATATCATTACTGGAGAAGCAGATTTTCTCATTAAGATCATTTGTAAAGATATTCCGACTTACGAAAAATTATTGTTCAAAACACTTTCTCAAATTGAAGAAATTGAACGATTAAAAACATTGATGACTTTATCGACCGTAAAAGATGCTAAAGTATTGCCTTTCAAATACGAGTAAGCAATTTTAGCATTTTCTCTATATCCAATATGGCCGCCCTTCGGAATACCGTTAGGCGGCCTTATTACATCCAGGCTGGTCGAAAAAAGTAATGCACTTAACGGATTAAGCCTATTTTTAATGCCATGAAGAAAAAGAATAAAACATTGCTGTGGTCGATAGAAGCAATCCCCAGCGATAGCGAAGCAACAGCAAGTTCAGAACCTTCTTATGTTTTCGGAACCATGCATGTGCGCGACCAAAGAGCCTTTGGTTTTTTGGAAAAAGTATATGCCAAGATAGATGCTTGCCAATCTTTTGCCACAGAATTTAATCTCGAAGAAATGAACCGCCAAGTCACTGCGGATACCATGGATTTACCAGATGGCCAATCGCTTCATGATTTATTTTCTCCCAAGCAATACCAAAAAGTAGATAAAGTTTTTCAGAAAGTTACAGGCTTTCCCCTCGATGCTTTTGCACACAGCCGGCCATTTATGATTACCAGTCTGATTAGCGAAGCGGTGCTTTCCAAGGACATGCCTTTCTCGCTAGATGAATCGCTTTGGCGCTATGCCAAAGAAAAAGAGAAAGTGCTTCTCGGTTTGGAGACCTATCAACAGCAGATTGAAATCATCAAGAATTTACCCATTGAAACACAAGTGAAATCTTTGGTGAGCCTTGCGCGAAATTTTAAGAAATTTCGCAAACAATTATTGGAAATGACGGAAAGTTATGCAGAAGCGGATTTGCAAAAACTCTATCAAGAGGCTCGGAAAAATGCACGCGGCATGCGAAAGATTTTATTGTACAATCGCAATGTGGTAATGGCGGAGAAAATTCGGGATATTATGCAGGAACAAAGTCTTTGTGCGGCAATAGGCGCGGGGCACTTGGGTGGGAAGCGCGGCGTTTTGCGTTTGTTGAAAGGCATGGGGTATCGGGTGAAGCCGGTGGCTTTGGACTAAGTTGACTAGATCAATCCTTGGGGATTAGCTGCAAGGGAACCGATAAGATTAAAAAAGCTGTTTCCATTTATTAAAAACCAAGCTCTTCAATTTTTTCCTCCCTTTCATAGAAGCAGCTATCCCTTTAGTCGAGAAACAATTGCCCTTAACAAAAAAAACAAAGCCATTCTCTAATCATTTCTCTTTCTTTGTCGTTCTATTACAGAACAAATCTTCCAAAGCTTGAAATGAAGCATTATACACCCTTTTTTACATCGATACTACTCGCGTTTTTCCTAATTCCCAGTCTCTCTGCTCAACAGAATTTTACACTCAGCGGCTATGTCAAAGACGATGCTACCGGAGAAACCCTTCCTTTTGCCAATGTTTACCTCAAAAGTGATCCCACTCAAGGAACGACCACCAATGTTTATGGTTTCTATTCCCTGACGATCCCCGAGGGGAATTATACCTTGGTGATTTCCTACCTCGGCTATGGCAATAAAGAAATAGCAACAGCACTGACCGCAGATGAAAGAATCAATGTGGAATTATCACAGGGAGTAACTTTCGAAGAAATAGTGGTCACTGCGGAAGAGGAAGATGCGAATGTACAGAGTACGGTAATGGGAACCGTAGAATTACCCGTCGATCAAATCAAACAATTACCCGCAATCTTTGGTGAAGTAGATATCTTGAAAGCCCTGCAATTATTACCTGGGGTGATGTCGGCAGGAGAAGGGACTTCTGGCTTTTATGTGCGAGGAGGTGGGCCCGATCAAAACTTGGTACTATTAGACGAAGCGGTCGTTTATAATTCTGGTCATTTACTAGGCTTCTTTTCGGTATTCAACGCCGATGCCATCAAAAATACAACTTTGATAAAAGGAGGAATGCCGGCTTTGTATGGTGGGAGAATATCTTCGGTCGTAGATGTGCAAATGAAGGAAGGGAACGATAAGCAGTATAGTTTGGAAGGAGGAATTGGTCTAATCTCAAGTCGTTTGACTTTACAAGGACCGATTGTAAAAAACAAAAGTTCGTTTATCGTCTCTGCCCGTAGAACTTATGGATTTGACTTGGCACAACCCTTTGTCAAAAAATCAAATTTTGCCGGAACCAATTACTATTTCTACGATCTGAATACCAAGGTCAATTACCGTTTTTCGGATAAAGATCGTTTGTACTTAAGTGGTTACTTTGGACGAGATGTGCTCAATTATAATTTAGTATCCAGGGATATTTTTTTTAAGATGCCTTATGGAAATGCGACGGCGACTTTGCGTTGGAATCACCTTTTTACGGATAAGCTCTTTATGAATGCTTCCGCCATTTATAATGATTATGATTTTTCTTTTGATGGCGGGACAGGCGATTTTTCTTTTGGCCTTTTCTCTGGAGTAAGAGATTACAATGGGAAATTGGATTTCGATTGGTACCCCAATTTAAATCACAATCTAAAATTTGGAGCAAATTATACTTATCATAAATTGACTCCGAATATCGCTTCAGCTGTTTCGGGAGAAGTGGAGTTTGGTTCCGATTTAGAATCTAAATTTGCCCATGAGTCAGCCCTCTATATCCAAGACGACTGGACCGTGACAGATCGTATAAAAGTCAATGTTGGTCTTCGTGCCTCCTTCTTTACACAGGTCGGACCTTATAATTCTCCCATAGATGGAAAACGCTATGAAAAAGGAGATCCCGTAAAAACCTATGCAGGTTTGGAACCAAGGATCAGTGCAAAATTTACCATAGACAAAACCTCTTCCCTCAAAGCAGGATTTTCCTACAATAATCAATACCTCCACCTGGTCAGTAATACCAGTAGCACACTACCAACGGATGTTTGGGTACCCAGCACCGAATTAGTCAGCCCACAAAAAGGGATTCAGTATGCCTTGGGATATTTCCGAAACTTCAAGGAGAATATGCTGGAGACTTCGATTGAAATTTATTACAAAGACTTATTCAATCAATTGGATTATGGCGAAAGCTATGTCTTGGATCCCAGTGAGGATGTAGAGTTATCTTTTATCTATGGGAAAGGACGTTCTTATGGAGCAGAATTTTTAGTGCGAAAAAATAAAGGAAAACTCACCGGATGGGTGGGCTATACGCTTTCCAAGACGGATCGAATTTTTGACGAAATAAATGAAGGACAACCTTATCCTGCAAAATTTGATCGCACCCACGATTTGTCTGTTGTAATGAATTACAAAAAAAGTGAACGTTGGAATTTTGGAGCAATCTTCGTCTTTGGTACTGGAAATACTTATACGCCTTTGCAAAGTCTTTATTTGATTGATCAACAATTCACGCAGCAATACGGCCCTAGGAATAGTGCTCGGATAGATAATTATCACCGCTTCGATTTATCTGCGACTCTTACTCCCTTGCGTTCTAAAAACAAAAATTTTAAATCTAGTTGGACCTTCTCCGTTTACAATATGTACAATCGCTTGAATCCTTTCTTTATCTATTATGCCGCAGAAACGGATGTCAATAATGGTTCCGCTACGGGCGAAGCTTATAAGGTCTCTCTCTTTCCAGTTATTCCATCCGTCACCTGGAATTTCAAATGGAAGCAAAAAAAGAAACAGTCATGAAAAATATTTTAAGATTTAGTTTTTTACTGGGTTTATATCTTTCTTTATTTTCTTGTGAACGAGCCTTTGTGCCAGAGATTGCCGATGCTCCGCCAGAGATTGTAGTGGAAGGTTATATCGAGGCTGGGGTAGATGCTCAACCTACTTTTATTACCATCACCAAGACGCTTCCTTTTTTTCAAGAAATCGGACAAGATGCTTTTGAAAAATTATATGTCAATGATGCAAAAGTAACGGTATCCGAGGGCGACCGGACTTGGGAATTGATAGAATTTTGTTGGGATGATCTTCCAGATGCTGTGCGCCAACAGGTTTTGTTGCTTAGCGGAATTGATGCAGATTCTATTGCTTTTAATATTTGTGTCTATGTAGATCCTACTTTTCAATTGCTTGGAGAAGAGGGCAAAACCTATGATTTGAAAGTAGAAGTGGAGGATAAGGTTTTGACCTCGAGTACGACGATTCCTTTTCACACTCCGATAGATTCTTTGGTACAGATAGATCTCCCGGTAGATTCTTTAGCACTGTGGAAAGAAGTTCATGGTTTTATCAGTGATCCGGCAGATCGGGCAGATTACTATCGGTATTTTACCGGAGTAAATTCTCCCATCGTTCGACCACCCATCAACTCTGTGGTGAATGATCCTTTCTTTAATGGTCAAAGTTTTCAATTTCCTTTGGCCAAAGCTGAGCCGAGAGACAGTATGATTGCTTTTGATTTATATGGTCTTTATCAAGTAGGGGATACCGTTACGATTCGCTGGGCCAATTTGGATGCCGCGCATTATGAGTTTTGGAATACCTTTGAATTTAATGCGGTCAATCAAGGGCCTTTTTCTTCTTATACCAGAATCGCTAGTAACATTGAAGGTGGTTTGGGAGTTTGGGGAGGTTATTCCTTTTCGGAGTATTTGATAATTGTGGAATAGACTTGTAGTGGAAGTTAGCCGCATTAGCCTGGTTGCGGCTACGAGCCGAATGTCATTAATTTAGGAAGTACACTACTTTTTTAATTTCATTTAGAAGGAATAAGTTATGGGTGACCCAGGAAGCCGCTTTGAGCGCCATCCTGGGTTTTCAACAAGAAAAAAACGCTTGAGTTGATACCATTCGGCTACGAGCCGCGACCTGGCTAAGTGGTTAAGCCTAGAATGTTTTACCGCAGGCTACAGATTCGCCCTTGAATCCCTATATTTGCCAAAAATCAAAAACATATTACAATGAGTAAGGATCAGGTGAAAAGAAATTCAGATATAAAAATCACTATTGGGCTCAACGAAGAGAATGTGCCGGTACGGATTGATTGGAAGGCAGATGATAACCCGGATAGCAAAGAACCCAAGGAGTGTAAAGCGATGCTCCTGGCCATGTTTGACAAAGAAGCGAAAGATACGCTTAAGATAGACCTTTGGACCAAGGAAATGCAGGTCAATGAAATGGATAGGTTCTTCTTTCAGACCCTGCGAGGTTTGGCGGAAACCTACTTCAAAGCAACTCAAAACAAAAATTTAGCGGCTGATATGCATCGATTTGTTCAATATTTTGGAGAAGAAACCGAAATTATCCCGAAATCAGAGGCCAAATAGGTCTGTTACTAGGCATTGTCTTGAAAATTTGCTTGGGGTGACGAAAAAAAATAGAAAAAGTTTCTATATCTCTCTTGTGTAATTATTTATCTAACAATTATTTACATATTTTTATTTTTCTATATAATAAAAAGACTCGAAAAGTGGTTATTAAATAGAACGAATTTTAATCCTTTGGCATGCTTTTTTCTACTCTTTGGGTGAAACAATCACCGTAAAAACCGGTAAAGCAAAAATCAAGCAACCATGAAAAAAACAATCTATTCCACTTCGGCTTATATCTTAGCAACCCTTCTTGGAGCATCTTTCTACTATACCCTAGCGCAGTTATTTAACTTTCACTTTAGCCTTGGTTTAAGTGTCGTTTCTTTGATTGTATTTTTAGTAGTAATTGTTGTTCGTGATGAAGATTGGATTCAGGAAATAGAAGAACGTCCTCAGGCCTAGACCTAAAAATCATCCTTTTCCCTTTGAGATTTTAGAAAAAATCTCAAATAAAGCATTCCAGCGTAAGTTTGGGATGCTTTATTTTTTTCCGGAAAAAAAAGAACAGGGTAGAGCGAACTACCTAACGAATTGAAAATGAGGTGGTTTTGAGTTAAATGAAAAACCCAAAAGAGGACTTTATTTTTTTAACAGCATTTAAAAATAAATTTTCTCTTCCTAAAAGGCCGAATTTTAGAAAATTACATTAATTTTGCGATCGTGAGGGTCATACGACTAGCTCCCTTTGAACTCCCCCAGGGCAGAAATGCAGCAAGGGTAGAAGGTTGTAGCGGTGCGATATGTTCCCTCACACTTTTTATTTTAAGACCTTTCTATTCTTCCTCCTACCAAATCAAACGCTACATTTTTCCTTTTTCCAATCAATATGGAATATTCACTATTGAATAGTTGAAATTTTCAAGGGACAAAATAGAATTACTTATCTTTGCGCGATCTTGTATTTTGGGCCTATTTAAAATCAGGCTCTCATTTAATTTGTAAACCAAACCACCTATATTCTTATGAAGTTTTTCATCGATACTGCAAATCTGGATCAAATCAAAGAAGCCAAAGACTTGGGTATACTCGACGGAGTAACCACCAATCCTTCCCTTATGGCCAAGGAAGGCATCACTGGAGAAGAAAACGTTATGAATCACTATAAAGCCATCTGCGAGATCGTATCTGGCGACGTTAGTGCGGAAGTCATCTCTACCGATTTTGAAGGGATGATTGCGGAAGGTCAGAAACTGGCGGCTATTGCACCGAACATTGTGGTTAAAGTACCGATGATCAAAGAAGGAATCAAAGCGATTCGTTGGTTTACGGATAATGGAATTCGTACCAATTGTACTTTGGTGTTCTCTGCCGGGCAGGCACTATTGGCTGCTAAGGCTGGAGCAACTTACCTTTCTCCTTTTGTAGGTCGAGTAGATGATACCAACTGGGAAGGAATGGATTTGATTCGTCAAATCGCTGAGATGTATGCGATCCAACAATTTGAAACAGAAATTCTAGCAGCTTCTGTTCGTACTTCCAAGCATATCGTGGAAGCGGCATTGAGCGGAGCGGATATCGTTACCTGTCCTTTGAAATCTTATATGGGCTTGTTGAATCATCCTTTGACGGATATTGGTTTGGCGAAATTTTTAGCCGATCATAAGAAAGCGAATGATGCAGCTAATGCTTAAGAATTTTCTGAAGTTGTTTAAGAATCATTTTGCAAGCAAGTAAGTAGTTTTTAAACAACTTCTATAAATCCTTAAGGATAAAAAAATCCCGAATGCTGGAAAATCTAGCATTCGGGATTTCTTTTCTCAAAAAGAAACTACAGCTTATTCTTTCGTCAAGCGATCTAAAGTCATTTCAATCAAACCTTCCACCAATCCCTTCGGATCTTTACTAAACGTCTGTTCCACTCGGTTGGCTAAAATAGCATTCAAACTCAATGCTTTATGCCCCAGTAGTTTTGCCAAACCATAAATGCCTGCAGTTTCCATTTCAAAATTAGTAATGCGCAGATCATTGTATCTAAATTCTCCCAGTCCTGTCAACAAATGTTCTTGGGAAGCTTTTAATCTAAGGTTGCGACCTTGTGGGCCATAAAACCCTGAGCAGGTAGCAGTAATCCCCGATAGAAAATCAGGAGCCAACCTTTTTCGCAATTCTTCATTTCCCGTAATCAAATAAGGCCGCAAAGGAAAGCCAAAATCTTCTTTGACCGAGCGCATCAATTCTAAGAAAATAAGCGTCTCATTGGCATCATTCGAAAAGTCATAATAATGCATTAAACCTTCCAGGCCCAAGCCGTGACTCGAAGCGACCAAGCTATCTACGGGAATATCTTTTTGCAAAGAACCAGAGGTTCCGATACGGACAATTTCCAAACTGGTTTTTTCTTCTTTTATCGTTCTGTTTTTAAGATCGATATTGACCAGTGCATCCAATTCTGTCAAGACAATATCGATATTGTCTGTACCAATACCTGTAGAAATAACGCTAAGGCGTTTGCCTTGCAATTCTCCGGTATGCGTCACGAATTCTCTTTTGCTTACCTTGGTGTCGATTCGGTCAAAATGTTTGGACACCTTGGGGACTCGATCTGGATCTCCTACGAAAATAATGGTGTCGGCCACCTGATCGGCCTGCAGATTGAGGTGGTAAATACTACCGTCTGGGTTAAGGATGAGTTCTGATTCTGGTATTTTATTCATTTTCTATGGTATTCTAAAATCGTAGCTAATGATGACAAGCAGTGCTTGTGTGAAAATCGGGTGAAGTTCACGTAAAGTTTGTGTAAAATCTTAGTTCAAAATTGGACAATTGAATTTATCTTCCTAAAATCGTTCTCCAATGAAGTAGTTTGCTGATTTCTTCATGGATAAACATACTCATAAACTCTGAAAGAATGAAAAAAATTTATCACCTCGCTTCCTGTAGTACCTGCCAGCGCATCATCAAAGAGCTAGGCGACCTAACAGGATTCGAAATGCAAAACATCAAAGAAGAAGCCATTACTGCCGATCAATTGGAATACATGGCGGAGAAAGAAGGTTCTTATGAAGCGCTGTTTAGCAGAAGAGCGATGAAATATCGTGGAATGGGATTACATGAGAAAAGCCTGACCGAAAAAGACTATAAGGAATTAATCCTAAAGGAATACACCTTTTTGAAACGCCCGGTCATTATGATTGGAGCGGATGTTTTTGTAGGTAATGCTAAAAAGACTGTGGCTCAAGCGGTAGCGGCGAATAATAAATAAATCAAAAAAAAACAATGATAGCTAAAGAAGAAATTGCGGAGTGGTTGAAAGGATTGCAAGATCGAATTTGTGCTTCGATAGAAGCGGTCGATGGAGGAGGACAATTTAAAGAAGATCTTTGGGAACGACCTGGAGGTGGAGGAGGAAGAACGCGCGTACTTAAAGGAAAATTGATTGAAAAAGGTGGCGTAAACTTCTCTGCGGTTCATGGCGCTATGCCTGAAAAAATTGCAGCGAGTCTGGGCTTTACAGATACAGAGTTTTTTGCTACGGGGGTATCTATCGTGATGCATCCGCAAAGTCCGATGATTCCCATCATTCATATGAATGTTCGATACTTCGAAACTTCCGCTGGGAAGTGGTGGTTTGGTGGTGGTATTGATCTGACTCCCATTTATGTAGTGGAAGAAGATGCGCGTTTTTTTCACCAGACTTTAGCCAGTGTTTGTGATAAGCATGAGGAAGCTTATTATCCTTGGTTTAAGCAATGGGCGGATGATTATTTTTATGTCAAACATCGAAAAGAAACGCGAGGTATCGGAGGAATTTTTTATGACCAACTCAATGACCAAGAGGGGAGTAGTCAGGAAGAATTATTTGAGTTTATGAAAGATGTGGGGGAGACTTTTGCTCCGCTTTATGTAGAGTTGATCAATCGCCATAAAGCAGAAGCTTACGATGAACGACAGAAGCTTTGGCAAAAATTACGACGTGGAAGATATGTAGAATTTAATCTCGTCTGGGATCGCGGTACCCGCTTTGGATTGGATACCAATGGTCGGACGGAATCTATTTTGATGAGCTTACCTCCTGAGGCGAACTGGGAATATAATTTTGAACCGGAGGAGGACAGCCCGGAGGCTTTTACGCAATCAAAATTGGTGAAGGGAATAGATTGGGCTTGATGGGATCTACTTAAGTCTGGTATTTTGAAGCATTGAGTTACTCTTGCTTTTAGCTTACTTTATTTCTCATTAAAGATGATCAGCAATTTTGTATTCCCCGCTTCTGCTTGCCCATTTTTTATTGCCGGCTCCCAGTCGGGCATGGACTGAACCACTCTTTTCGCTTCGCTTACGTAGAACTCAGGAACTCCTCTTGCCTGAGCTTTTAAATCAGTAATTGCTCCTTCTTCGTTTACCACAAATCTAACATCCACCATTTTTCTTTCTGAATGATCTGGCGGATAACGTAAGTTGTTTTTAATAAATGCCTTAACCGCTTTGCTTCCTCCTTTGTAGATCGGTGAATAACGATCATTGGCCGTAAGGGCTTTTTCTTCCTCTACCTTTTTTAGGTATGCTGCTTTGGTGAGCGAATCCTTTTGGGTGAAACTGTATTGCTCTTTTAACTCTTGCGGAGTGTAGGTATTGTACTTTTCTAATCGCATGAAGGTAAGCGCTTCTTTAGGAGAAATGCCTTTAGAATTGGTGGTATAAGCGAGGAGTATTACTTCTTCCTTATTTTGTTTTTGAATAATGAAATTTTTATGAGCGGTGATATCCCAAAGACTTCTTTCGTATTTACTTTGTATCGACAAAAGAGAATCTTTGATAAGGTATTCTCCTGTCGTTCTTAATCCAGGTTCGTCATAAATATCTGCAATGAACTTACCGTTCTTCTTAAAGTGAAAATAAATTTTAGGTGGAGATACCAACTCTTGGTCGAGCGAAGCTTTCCGCACTTCCATCCATTCTCCTACAATCAGCGGAGTACTGCTCGTACAAGCATTGCCGAGGAGGCAAACGAGTACAAATAACAAGTTAGATGATCTAAAAGGAAAGTTTTTTCTAAGCCGTATTCTTTTTATCAAAAAAGGACTATTCACACCTCAAATAAATCGGATCAGAAGTAATGACATTACTCACATTCTCTGCTCGGTCTATAATGTAAATTTCATAGACCAATGTGTCCTGTGGGAAATCCATAAAAGGCATACAGATTTGATTGGTCACTGGATGAATACAGCAAGAGGTATATATCGGAAAGCTAATTTCTCCAGAAATACCATTGCCTGCTCCCTGCTCTGGGACAAAAGGAATACTATAGGAAATGGATTCGAATCCTGTTCGCAAATCTTTGGCAAAGATCGCAAACTGCGTTTCTTCAGAACCAATGTCTCCATCGCCATCTGTAAAAGTAATGGTCAATAGCAAAGAATCTTGAAGTAAACTACCTTGTGGAAGAGAAGTTCTGGAAAGAGATTTGAAAGCAATGACTGGCTCCAGCGGATAATCTGGTGGTTTTGTACAAGAGAGGATAGTACATATTACCGCAAAGATTGTAAATTTGGACCAATTCATAGTTTTAAGTTTTGAATTTCAGCAAGCAAGACTTGGATTGTCTAGACCAGGAAGCTTTTTTATCTAACGCTAAAGTAAATTTTTTAGTTTAAAACATTGTTCTATTCTTTGTTGGATCTACTCGATATGGAACGCAGATTACAATTAAAAAACGATATTCTTCAAACTACTGCTGCTTCCTTCAAGCAGACGGCCTTGGACGTGTTTCAATATCAGGCAACGCATAATCCATTATACGCGGAGTTTTTGTCTTTGTTAGAGGTTTCTCCGAAAAAGATAAGCGATCTTTCGCAAATTCCCTTCCTACCGATTTCTCTTTTTAAAAACTATCAAATTCAAACTGGAGAGTGGTCTCCTCAGGCTGTTTTTACCAGTAGTGGCACGACGGGAGCACAAACGAGTCGGCATTTGGTGAGGGATCTGGATTTTTACCGAGCAATCAGTCTGCGAGGCTTTCATACCTTTTATCCTCCTTTGTCCAATTTTTGCATCCTGGCCTTATTGCCTTCTTATTTGGAGCGACAAGGGTCTTCCTTGGTTTTTATGGTGCAGGAGTTTATGAAAATGGCAGATCCGCGGAGCGATTTCTTCCTGGATGATATGGAAGCTTTGAGAGCACGGGTTTTGGAATGTCGCAAGGAAGGAATTCCGATTTTGTTGATCGGCGTTAGTTTTGCTTTGTTGGATTTGGGAGAAATGGGTGCTTTGGATTTGAGGGGAGAAGTGGTGATGGAAACGGGAGGAATGAAAGGTCGTCGAAGAGAATTGACGCGTAAGGAATTGCATGATCAATTGAAGAGAGCTTTTTTGGGAGAGCACATTCATTCGGAATATGGCATGACCGAATTGATGTCGCAAGGATGGTCGCAAGGCGATGGTCGCTTTTTAGCTAGTCCATCCATGCAGGTGAGGACAAGAGAGCTAACGGATCCTTTTTCGGAGACCGCATTTGGGCGGCCGGGTGCTTTGAATATCATTGACCTTGGAAATTTGGATACCATTGCTTTTGTGGCCACGGATGATTTGGGAAGAGTGTATGAAGATGGAAGTTTTGAAGTTTTGGGGCGTTTGGATGGGAGTGATATTCGGGGTTGTAATTTATTGGTAGGAGAGGAAGTTTAAGTCTTTTAGATAAGAGTTGTAAAAAAAGAAAGCCCAAATAGCATCTATTGCTATTTGGGCTTTTTAATAAAAAGAAGATAGAGCAGCTTCGCTCCTTAAACTTTACCTCCGTAAAGTTCGTCCTGGTATGTTTTTAATTCATCCCAGTTTCCGTCAGCAGCCATCTTGGCTTGATTCGGCCAAGTAGTAGGGTCGTGCATTTTATAGCGTTCCCCACCTTCCGTAAGCAGTATTTCTCTAATTTCTGAAGCTTTCATTTGGGATAAAAGTCTCCAGGTCGTAATGCCTGCTTGTTTAAGAATGCTTTCGATCTTCGGACCAACACCTTCGATAAGTTTTAAGTTATCTTCTTTGGTCTCGCCGATCAGGTTGGTCATGGCACTTCTGGTAATCTTACTGCGACTTTCGGTGACTTCACCATTGGTCGAATTGTTTCTTGTTCTTTTACCGGTTGTTTCTTTGCTTTTAGTTTGGATGGCTTTTTCTCTAACCATTTCCACAGAGCGAACCGTTTCGGTAGAGGTATTCAAAGAAACCGGAACTTCTTTAATCACTTCCACCTCTTTAATCACTTGTACTTCTTTGATCACTTCTACCGGTACTTCTTTGATTACCTCTACTTCTTTGATCACTTGTACTTCTTTGATCACTTCGTAAGGAACTTCTTTGATCATTTCTACCACTTTGACCACTTCCACAGGTACTTCCTTGATCACCTCTACCTCTTTGATGACTTCTACTTCCTTGATGACTTCCACTTCCCTGATCACCTCTACTTCTTTAATCACTTCCACAACTCTATCCACAGGAACTTCTTTGATCACTTCTACATTTTTGATCATCTCTACCGGTACTTCTTTGATCACTTCGATTTCTCTAATGACTTCTACCTCTTTGATGACTTCTACGGGCACTTCTTTGATCACTTCCACTTCTTGGAAGACTTGAACTTCCTTGATCACTTCTACCGGAATTTCCTTGATGATTTCTACCATCTTAGGAACTTCGATTTCTTTGATGACTTCCACCGGTACTTCTTTGATCACTTCGATTTCCTGAATCACAACCACTTCTTTGATCACTTCGACTTCTACAATCACTTCTACTTCTTCTCGC